>JAYUAJ010000066.1:0-29148 GCA_043741375.1 Hyphomicrobiaceae bacterium
TCGTGATAGGTCGGGTAGCTCTCGTGGCCGGGGCGGAAATAGAAAATCCGGCCCGCGCCGCGCTTGTAGGTGACGCCCGAACGGAACACTTCACCGCCCTGGAACCAGCTGATCAGCACGGTTTCCATCGGCTCGGGGATGGCGAAGGGCTCGCCGTACATTTCCTCGTTCTCGAGCACGAAATTCTCACCCAGCCCCGCAACGATGGGATGATTGCGGTCGATCACCCAGAGCCGCTCGCGTTCCCCGGCCTCGCGCCACTTCAGCGAGCAGGGCGTGCCCATCAAGCGTTTGAAAATCTTGGAGTAATGCGAGGAGTGCAAGGCGATCAGCCCCATGCCTTCATGCACGCGCTTGGCGATCAACTCGACATTGGCGTCGGTCACATCGCCATGCGCGGCGTGCCCCCACCATAAGAGCACGTCCGTGGCCGCAAGCTTGGCCTCGCTCAGGCCTTGACCCGGCTGGTCCAGCGTCGCGGTCTCGACCCTTAGGTTCTTGTCTTCCTTCAGCGCATCGGCGATCGCCCCGTGCATGCCCTTGGGGTAAAGCTTGGCGATGGCTGGAACCTTGCGCTCGTGGACGTTCTCATTCCAGACCAGGGTGCGGATCGGCATAGCGGGCTCTCCATCGGGGGCGTGTCAGTTGGGCGATGGCTTATAGGCAATTTTTGCCGGGCGAAAGGGGACATGATTGAGGCCGGCGATGGGGTCAGACCCCCTTTCGCCCTCAACAGGCGCCTCGGTAAGGCCCAAAGGCCGGTGGCGAAAGGGGTCTGACCCCATAAGCGCTAAGGTAGGCGATCATGCGCGCAACTCATTCACCGTCCTCGGTGCTTGCGTCCCCCTCCCCCACTGCGGGGAGGGGCCAGAGGCGGGGGATATACACAATACAAGGCGTTGGGTTTAACTCGTTGATCCAGCGTTTGAATCCATCGGCAATCCGCCCGGCCCTTCACCCCATCCCTAGCCCTTCCCCGTCAAGGGGAAGGGAATCCGGCCGGTGTAATTTCAAGCCCCCACACCATAACTTTAGCGCTGATGGGGTCTGACCCCGTTCTCGCGTCCCGTCATAATGACAGAATAACCGGCGAAACGACGCGCTTTAGCCTCTGATTGAGGAATTCGACCGATTGCCGCCGGTCGCGCCGTACGTATCATAGCCGCGTCGGTACGGAGCATTGATATGACACAAACCACCTGCGGCGCGCACCTTGCGCAACTGCTCGAAGCCTATGGCGTGCGCCACGTGTTCGGCATTCCGGGTGTGCACAATGTCGAGATGTATCGCGGCCTGTGGCAGACCAAGATCCGCCATATCAGCCCACGGCATGAGCAGGGCGCGGGGTTCATGGCCGACGGTTACGCGCGTGCGACCGGCCAGCCGGGCGTCGCCTTCGTCACCACGGGGCCAGGCGTCACCAATATCGCGACGGCCATGGCCCAGGCCTATGCCGACAGCGTGCCGATGCTGGTGGTGGCTGCGGTCAATCAGCGGCAGATACTGGGATTTGGGCGCGGCTATCTCCACGAGATGCCGAACCAGCGCAATTTCGCGGCCGGTATCTCGGCCTTCGCTCACACTTTGCTGCGGGCGCAGGAATTGCCCGATGTGCTGTCGGCTGCGTATTCCGTTTTCTCGTCGGGGCGACCTCGGCCCGTCTTCATTGAAATTCCGACCGACGTCCTGTCCAAGAAGCATGAAGGCGGCGAGGACTCGGTCGAGCAACGGCAATTGTTTGCGCCGGGAGCTGATCCAGCAGCCATCGCGGAGGCCGCGAAACGCTTGCGCGGCGCCAAGCGCGTTATGCTGATCGTTGGCGGCGGTGCGCAGAACGCGGCTACTGAAATTACCGCGCTGGCGGACCGTCTCGGCGCACTGGTGCAACTGACGATCAACGGGCGCGGGCTGCTGCCACCGACCCATCCCCAGCTTGGCGATTTCGGGCTGATGCGGAGCGATGGCCGCAAGATCATGAACGAGGCCGACGTGGTTCTGGCCATCGGCACGGAACTGGGCGAAACCGACTTCGGCTTCTACGACCTCACTCCCTTTGCGGTGAAGCACAAGTTCATCCGTATCGATATCGACCCACGGCAGATGGCGGTCGGCCCGCGTTTCGATCTCGGAATTGTCGCTGACGCGCGCCTCGCGAGCCAGGCCCTGTTGACGGCCCTGGACGGGGGCGTCGCGGTCAAGCGCGATACGGCCTGGACCAAGGCCTCGGTTAAAGCGATGTTCGAGATCGCCGACCGCAATCGCGAGCCGGACGATCCACTCTACGACCGGCTGTTAGACGTCATACGCAACACGCCCGGCGATCCCATACTTGTCGGCGATTCCACCAAGCCGGTCTACCGCGCCGCCTTCAACTATCGCGCGCCGCGCCCGCGCTCGTTTTACTCGGCTTCGACCGGCTTCGGCACGCTCGGCTACGCGCTTCCCGCAGCCATCGGCGCCAAGATCGCCCATCCCGACCGCCCCGTCATCGCTCTCGCCGGGGACGGCGGCGCGCAGTTCACGTTCCCCGAACTGATCTCCGCGCGGGAAGCGAACGCCGGCATCGTCATGATCGTCTGGAACAACGGCGGCTACCGCGAAATCCGCGACTACATGGTCTCGCAGGAAATCGCGCCGATCGCCGTCGATCCGATCCCACCCGATTTCGTCAAGTCGGCCGAAGCCTTGGGCGTGGCGGCCAAACGCGTTTCCAGCTTCGACGAACTCAGCGCCGCCTTGCGTGGCCATGGCCCCTCGGCTAACGCGCCGTTGCTGCTCGAAGCCGGACCGTGGATCAGGGGATAGTCTATGCGCTTTTCAAATCTGGTCGACCGAGTCGCTGGCGAAGGGGCCGACGCCTGGGAGATCTACTACAAGGCCTCCGAGCTGAAGCGCCAGGGCCGCGACATCATCAATCTGTGCATCGGCGATCCCGACTTTGACGCGCCGGAGGTGGCCAAACAGGCGCTCATCAAGGCGGTCGAGAACAACGATTCTCATTATGCGGACATTCCGGGCCGCCCCGCCGTCCGCTCGGCCATTGCGGAGGAGTTTTGCAACCGTACTGGCGTTCCGCTCACCGGCGCGAATGTCATCTTCATGGCCGGCGCGCAGAACGCGCTCTACGCGGTTTGCCAGTGCCTGTTCCAGGCCGGCGACGAGGTGATCGTGTTCGAGCCGGCCTATGTCACCTACGAAGCGACCATCCAGGCCACCGGTGCGACCATCGTGAAAGTCCCGTCGCCGCCCCGCGCGGGATTTCATGTCGATCTTGATGCGCTGGAGCGGGCGGTTTCGCCCAAAACGCGCGGCATCCTATTCGCAACGCCGTGCAATCCCACCGGCGCGGTCCTCTCCCACGCGGAGGCCCAGACCATCGCCGAACTGGCGCAAAAGCACGATCTCTGGGTGGTTTCGGACGAGGTTTATGGCGCGCTCACGTTTGAGACGCCTCACCTCTCCATCGCGTCGCTCCCCGGCATGGCCGAGCGCTCCGCAACCGTCTCAAGTCTGGCCAAGTCGCACGCCATGCCCGGCTACCGCGCCGGCTGGGCGATCGGGCCAAAGCCCTTGATCGACCACATCCTCACTTTGTCATTGTGCATGCTGTATGGCCTGCCGGGTTTCATCCAGGAGGCAGCCGTCGCAGCCATCAAGCATGGCCAAGCTGACGTGGCGCGCATGAAGGCGGCCTATAAAATGCGGCGCGACAACCTTCTGGAAACGCTTGGCCGCGTGCAGTCCTTACGCGTCGCCAAGCCGGAAGGCGGTATGTTCGTGCTTGTCAATGTCGAGGCGACAGGACTGACGGCGAAGCAGTTCGCCTCCCGGCTGCTGGACGAAGAGGGCGTGGCCTTGCTCCCGGCCGACGCCTTCGGCGCCAGCGCCAAGGGGCATTTGCGCATTTGTTTTGGGCTGGGCGACGAGGCCTTGGCCACGGCCGCCGCGCGCATTACGGCGTTTTGCCACCGACTGGCGACGGAGCGCGCCGCGTAGGTGGACTTTCTTCTCCCCCTTCTTCAGGGGGAGAAGATGTCGCCCGAGGAGCGAAGCGACGAGGATTGAGCGACAGATGAGGGGCAGCCGCTTGCTCCGTACAGGTGGTGAGAGGGTGGGTGCGCCTCATCTGTCGCTCACCGACCGCGTGGCTCTTGGCTCGCAAAAGCTCGCCTGCGAGACTCGGTTTCCTCTCCCCTCGCGAAGAGGCGAGGGGAGAGGAAAGTGGAAAGACAGTCGGTCGCAATCACCCCATTGCCCTCCGCCAACAGCTCGCTATGATGCGGCCACGAGACCAGCGCATAGCTGGCATGCGTTACGCGTTCGAGGAGTGACGACGGAATGACTGAGCCCAGCCCGCTTGCGGCTGGCAACGGAGCGAACGGCGTACGCGCCGAAGCTGTCGTCGTCACGGACCTGCACAAGAATTTCGGCCCGCTCGAGGTGCTCAAGGGCATCTCCATGATGGCGCGCGACCACGATGTGGTCTCGATCGTCGGCGCCTCCGGCTCGGGCAAGAGCACGTTCTTGCGTTGCATCAATCTGCTTGAGCTGCCCTCGCGCGGTGACATCGTTGTCAACGGCGAGGCGATCAAGTTCAAGCCGGGCAAGGACGGCAACATGGCGCCGGCCGATACGCGCCAAGTCGAGCGCATCCGCACCCGGCTCGGCATGGTGTTTCAGAGCTTCAATCTCTGGGCGCACATGACGGTGATGCAGAACGTCATCGAAGCCCCGGTGCATGTGCTGAAGCTGCCCAAGAACGACGCGCGCGAACGGGCCGAGCGCATTCTCAATCGCGTCGGCCTGTGGGAGAAGCGCGATCAGTACCCGGCGTTTCTGTCCGGCGGCCAGCAGCAGCGCGCCGCGATCGCACGGGCGCTGGCCATGGAGCCCAAGGTGATGCTGTTCGACGAGCCGACGTCCGCGCTCGATCCCGAGCTTGTCGGCGAAGTGCTGAAAGTCATCCGCTCACTGGCCGAGGAAGGGCGCACCATGCTGCTGGTCACGCACGAGATGGCGTTCGCGCGCGACGTCTCCACCCACACCATGTTCCTGCACAAGGGGCTGGTGGAGGAGCAGGGAGCGCCAAAGGAGATCTTCGCCAATCCGCGCTCAGAGCGCTTCCGGCAATTCATCAGTTCAATTCACAAATGACGTCGCCGGACGCATGCCGCAATCATGGTCCAAGCAATCTGCATCCGGTCTGAAACCGGTAATCTAGGGAGAACAGCATGAAGTCGTTTCTGAAACTCGCCGCTGCCGCAGTCTTCGCCGTGGCAGGCGCGGCAGTCGCCCACGCTGACGACATGGTTTTGAAGTTTGGCGTCGCCGCTGAACCCTATCCGCCGTTCACCGTCAAAGGCGCTGACGGCAAGTGGACCGGCTGGGAAGTCGATATGCGCGACGCCGTCTGCAAGCAGATGAATGTGAAGTGCGAGTGGGCCGAGACGGCCTGGGATGGCATCATTCCTGCGCTGACCGCCAAGAAATTCGATGTCATCTGGTCGTCCATGTCGATCACCGGCGAGCGCATGAAGACCATCGATTTCACCGACAAATACTACAACACGCCCACCAACATCATCGGCGCGAAGGATATGACCGCGACCCCCGACGCCGCCGGTATGACGGGCAAGGTCATCGGCGTCCAGGTCTCGACCATCCACCTCGACTACGTGAACAAATACTTCAAGGCCGTGGCCAAAGAAGTGAAGACCTACCAAACGCAAGATGAGGTCAACCAGGACCTCGCCGCCGGCCGGGTCGACGCCGTCCAGGCCGATTCGCTGACGCTGCAAGCGTTCCTCGACAGCGACGCCGGCAAGGCCTGCTGCAAACTCCTCGGCAGTGTCGCCGACGATAAGGAAGTCCTTGGCCAAGGCGTTGGCGGCGGCATGCGTAAGGAAGACACGGAATTGAAGGGCAAGATCAACGCTGCCCTCAAGGCCATCCGCGCTTCGGGCGAATACGACGCCATCAGCAAGAAGTACTTCGCGTTCGATATCTACGGCAAGTAGGGAAACTTTCTTCTCCCCCTGCTTAGGGGGAGAAGGTGGCGCGTTTCAGCGCCGGATGAGGGGCAGCCGCTTGCTCCGTACAGGTGGTGAGAAGGTCCGCGCGCCTCGCTGCCCCTCACCGACCGCGTGGCTCTTGCCGCAAAAAGGCGGCTGCGAGACGCGGTCTCCTCTCCCCCTCAAGAAGGGGGAGAGGAGGAGCACACCTTTAACACTGAGTTTTGTACCAGGGAGTTCTTTATGCAGACGTTCTGGAAACTGGCCGCATCGGCCGCGTTTGCCCTCGCCATGAGCGCGGGCGCATCCTTCGCCGACGACATGGTCGTCAAATTCGGCGTCGCCGCCGAACCTTATCCGCCCTTCACCGTCAAAGGCGCCGACGGCAATTGGTCGGGCTGGGAAGTCGACCTGCGCGACGCCGTGTGCCGCGAGATCAAGGCCAAGTGCGAGTGGGTCGATACAGCCTGGGATGGCATCATCCCCGCGCTGGTCGCCAAGAAATTCGACGTCATCTGGTCGTCGATGTCGATCACCGAGGAGCGCGGCAAGACCATCGCGTTTACCGACAAATACTACAAGACGGCAACCACCATCCTCGCTGGCAAGGACGCCAAGTTCACGCCCGACGAGGCCGGTCTCAAGGGCAAGATCCTGGGCGCCCAGGTTTCAACCACGCAGCTCGACTACGCCAACAAATATTTCAAGGGCGTTGTGAAGGAGCTGAAGACCTATCAGACCCAGGACGAGGTGAACCAGGACCTTGCCGCTGGCCGCATCGATGCACAGATCGTGGATAGCCTCCCGGGCGGCGACTTCATCGCTTCGGACGCCGGAAAAGCTTGCTGCGTCCAGATCGGCGACGTCAAGGACGATCTCGCGGTTCTTGGACCAGGCACGGGAGGCGGCCTGCGCAAGGAAGACAACGACCTGCGCGAAAAGATCAACGCCGCGATCAAGAAGATCCGCAGCTCGGGTGAATACGACACGATCAACAAGAAGTACTTCAAGTTCGATATCTACGGTGGGTAACGCGCGCACTTCCCTCTCCCCGTTCTTACGGGGAGAGGAGACCGCGTCTCGCAGCCGCCCACTTCGGCGGCATGAGCCACGCGGTCGGTGAGGGGCAGCAACTGGCTCCGCTCTCGTTCGAACAGGGACGGAGCCAGCTTCTGCCCCTCCTCTCCCCGTGAAGAACGGAGAGAGGGGGCTCGTCCCTCCGGGGGCGGAACACGTGTTAG
This sequence comes from Hyphomicrobiaceae bacterium, assembly GCA_043741375.1. Classification (GTDB taxonomy): domain Bacteria; phylum Pseudomonadota; class Alphaproteobacteria; order Rhizobiales; family Hyphomicrobiaceae; genus JANYHF01. The sequence continues at coordinate 7,253 of JAYUAJ010000066.1, forward strand.
GCTTCCCCATGTCCGCCATGACCATCGACCTGTCGATGCTGGCCTTCTCGCCGCCAGGCTGGGGGAGCAATCTTTTGCGCGGGCTCGGGCATACAGTTGAGATCGCGGCCGGAGCCTATGCCCTCGGGCTGGTGCTGGGCCTCGGCGGGGCCATGGGCAAGCTGAACGGTGGGCCGATCCTGAAAGGGGCCATGGAGGTCTACACCACCATCGGCCGCGCCATCCCTGAGCTGATCCTGATTCTCATTCTCTTCTATGCCGGGCCGACGCTGATCAATCAGCTCATTACCGCTTACGGCTATCCGCCGCTGGATGTGAACGGCCTTGCCGCCGGCATCTTCGTCCTGGGCGTCGTGCAGGGCGCGTACTCCACGGAAGTCCTGCGCGGGGCCATCCAAGCCATCCCAGTCGGCCAGATCGAAGCTGCCAAGGCCTATGGCATGTCGGGCTGGCAGCGCTTCAGCCGCATCGTGTTCCCGGCTATGATCCCAAATGCGATCCCCGGCATGGCCAATCTCTGGCTGAACGTCACCAAGGATTCCGCGCTGCTGGCCGTGGTCGGTTTTTCGGAGTTGATGCTGGAAACCCGCCAGGCCGCCGGCTCCACCAAGGCGTATTTCATGTTCTACATGGCGGCCGCGCTGCTCTATCTCGCGCTGTCGCAGGTCTCGATCTTGATCTTCAGCTGGATCGAACGCCGCCAGCGCCGCGGCCAACAGGCGTTGGCCTAGATGACCGATCAGCCCATCACCGGCGTCCGCGCCAACCCCATGTCGGACGGCACATGGCGGTCCATGAAGCTGTTCGGCTATGCGACGATCGTGATCCTCATCGCCGTCGGCCTTGCCGCATGGCTCGGCAATTGGGACTGGCTGAACCCTGACTTCGTGAATTCACGCGGGCTGAAACCAGATTACCTCGGCCAATTCGTGCAGGGGCTCTGGCGCACCCTGACATTGCTGATCGTCTCCGTGGTGGTCGGCTACGCCCTCGCCGTGCCGATCGGCCTGGTTCAGGTCACCGGCCCCTGGCCTCTGAAGTGGCTCGCCAAAGCGTTCTGCACCTTCATCCGCGGCACGCCGCTCTTGGTGCAGCTTTGGCTGCTCTATTACGGCTTGGGTTCGCTCTTCCCACAGATCCCCTGGATCCGATTCTCGCCGCTCTGGCCTTACCTGCGCGACGGCTTCAACTATGCGCTGCTCGCCTTCATCCTCTCGTTCGCGGCCTATGAGGGCGAGATCATGCGTGGTGGCTTTCTCGCCGTGCCCAAGGGCGAACTGGAGGCCGCGCGCGCCATCGGTATGAGCAGTTGGACGGTGCTGCGCCGTATCTGGTTGCCGCGCGCGCTTTTGGTTGTGCTGCCGACGCTCTCAGGCGAAGTCGTCTCCCAACTGAAGTCCACGCCCCTTGCCGCGACCGTCACTGTGTTCGACATTTACGGCATCGGCCGCGTGGTGCAGCAGGACATGTTCCGCATCTACGAGCCGTTGTTGCTCATCGCCGCCATCTACGGCACGCTGACTGCGATCATCGCCGGCCTGTTCAAGATGGTCGAAAACCTGGTTCCGATGAAACGAGGCTAACCTTCCCGTGCTCCGCAATGAAAACCTCATCGACGACGTCAAGGGCGACCTTGAGCACCTGATCGCCATCCGGCACGATCTGCACACCCATCCCGAGATCGGGCTGGAGGAAGTGCGCACGTCCGAGATTGTGGCCAAGGAACTGGAAAGCCTCGGGTTCAAGGTCCATCGCGGACTTGCCAAAACCGGCGTCGTCGGCACGCTGAAGGTTGGCTCCGGCGCCAAGTCGCTCGGCCTGCGAGCCGATATCGATGCGCTGCCGATCCACGAAACGACAGGCCTCGCCTACGCCAGCAAGACGCCTGGAAAAATGCACGCCTGCGGCCACGACGGTCACACCACCATGCTGCTCGGCGCCGCCCGCCAGATCGCGCGACGAAAGAACTTCGATGGCACGCTGCATGTCATTTTTCAGCCGGCGGAGGAAAACGTCGGCGGCGCGCGCATCATGATCGAGGAGGGGCTGTTCAAACTGTTCCCGTGCGACGCCATCTTTGGCGCCCATAACGAGCCCGGCATTCCCGTCGGCCAATTCGGCTTCCGCGAAGGCCCGCTCATGGCGGCGGCCGATCAGGTGCAGATCACCATCACTGGACGGGGCGGCCACGGCGCGGTGCCGGAGCAGACGGTCGATCCCATCGTCGTGGGCGCCGCGCTGGTGATGGCGTTGCAGACCATCGTCTCGCGCAACGTCAGCCCGCACGATCCGGCGGTGATCACGGTCGGCTGCCTCAAATCGGGCGAAGCGAGCAATGTCATTCCCGATACGGCCTTTCTCGATCTCACCGTGCGCCATTTCAACAAGACCGTGGGCGATCTCCTGCGCCGGCGCATCGAAGAGCTGGCCCACGGCCAGGCCGCCAGTTTCGGCGCCACGGCCAATTGTGTCTGGATGAACGGCTATCCCCCGACCATCAACGAGGCGAAATCCTCAAGATTCGCCAAGGCGACCGCCACGGTGCTGCTCGGGGAGGCGAACGTGCACGATATCGAAAAGCCCTATCTCGGCTCGGAGGATTTTTCCTTCATGCTGGAAGCCACGCCCGGTGCTTATTTGATGATGGGCAACGGCGAGAATGGCGCCGCGCTGCACAACCCCAGCTACAACTTCAATGACGCAGCCATCGCTCCAGGAGTTGCTTATTGGACGGCGCTGACGGAGAGTTACTTGACGTCCGCCTGAGTGAGCGTTTGTCCAATGTCGCATGAACAATCCACCCGTGCGCTGTACCGCAAGCTTCTGCAGGCGTGGAATGACCGCGACGCTGTCGCCATGGTGGCACTGTTCGCTCCCAACGGCAGCATGGTCGGGTTCGATGGCAGCGCTTTCACTGGCCCCGATGCCGTGCTGAAGCACCTCAAGCCCATCCTCGACACCCTGCTGACGCCGACCTTCGTTGCCTCGGTCCGGGAGGTGCGTGACCTTGGACCCGACACCGTCTTGTTGCTCGCCGCATCCGGTATGATTCCGCGCGGCAAAGCCAACATCAACCCGGCCCTGAATGGCATCCAGAGCCTGATCGCGGTGCGCCAGAACGGCGATTGGCGGGTGGCCCATTTCCAGACCACGCCGGCGGCCTTTCACGAGCGGCCGCAACAGTCGGACGCCGTCAACCTGGAGTTACGGACGGCCCTACAGGCCGGCGGTCTGAACGCGATCTGAGAAGGGCAACCCCAAACGCCTTGACCTCCGCTGCGGCAGCTGCCAAGTCCGGCGCATGGCTCCACCACTGTTGCATCTCAAAGATACCCGCCTCTCGTTCGGTGGCACGCCGCTGCTCGAAGGGGCGGAACTCGCCATCGCGCCGGGCGAGCGCATCTGTCTGGTCGGCCGCAATGGCTCGGGCAAATCCACGCTGTTGAAAATCGCCGCCGGCCTGGTCGAGGCCGATGCGGGTGAGCGCTTCGTGCACCCCAAATCGACCCTGCGCTACCTCGCCCAGGAAGCCGATTTCGGCGCCGCGGCGACGGTGCGCGGCTACATCGCCGCCGGCCTCGGCCCCGCCGATGACCCGCACGTGGCTGAAGCCATGATGGCCGACCTCGGGATTGACGGCGATGCCTCGCCACACACCCTGTCCGGTGGCGAAGCGCGCCGCGCGGCCCTTATCCGCGTGATAGCGCCCGAGCCGGACATCCTGCTGCTGGACGAGCCGACCAACCATCTCGACTTGCCCGCCATCGAGTGGCTGGAGGAGCGGCTGAAGGCCGTCAAGGGCGCGCTGCTGATGATCAGCCACGACCGGCGGTTCCTGGAAAACCTGTCCCGCTCCACGGTGTGGCTCGATCGCGGCCTGACCCGCTCGATCAATCGCGGCTTTGCCCATTTCGAGGCGTGGCGTGACGACGTACTGGAGCAGGCCGAGCTGGAACGCCACAAACTCGACCGCAAGATCGAACGCGAACAGCATTGGATGCACGGCGGCGTGACGGGACGGCGCAAGCGCAATGTGCGGCGCGTGCGTGAGTTGCACGACATGCGCCAGGCCAGAGCCGACGAGCGCACGGTGCAGGGCAACGTGAGGCTGGAGGCCTCCACGGGCGGCCAGTCCGGCAAAATGGTGATTGAGGCCGAGCGCATCGGCAAGGCCTACAATGGCGCGCCCGTGGTCACCGACTTCACGACCCGCATCTTGCGCGGCGATCGGGTCGGCATCGTGGGGCCGAACGGGTCTGGCAAAACAACGCTGACCAAGCTGCTGATCGGGACCCTGCCGCCCGATACCGGAACGACGCGCCTCGGCAGCAATCTGGAAATGCTGGTCGTGGACCAGAAGCGCGATGCGCTGAAGCCGGAGTGGACCGTCTCGGATGCGCTGACGGGCGGCCGATCCGACCAGGTGATCATCAACGGCGAGGCGCGGCATGTGACGAGCTACATGGCCGATTTCCTGTTCTCGCCCGAGCAGCGCAACACGCCCGTCCACGTTCTCTCCGGCGGGGAACGCGGCCGGCTGATGTTGGCACGTGCGCTGTCGCGTCCGTCCAACCTCCTGGTGCTCGACGAGCCCACCAACGATCTCGATCTGGAAACCCTTGATCTGTTGCAAGAGCTGCTGGCCGATTATCCGGGGACGGTCATTCTGGTCAGCCACGACCGCGATTTCCTCGACCGCGTGGTGACCAGCACAGTTGCGCCAGACGGTGGCGGACGCTGGGTCGAATACGCCGGCGGCTACTCCGACATGCTGGCGCAGCGGCGCGGCAGCGATCTGGCGAAAATGCCGGCCAAGTCAGCGCCGGCACGGGCTATTTCGGGAGTCTCGGCCACGAACGAGCCTGCGGTAAGATCCAGGCAGAAACTGTCCTTCAAGGATAAGCACGCACTCGAGACGCTGCCTGCCGTCATCACCGTGCTCACAAAAGAGATCGCGGTCCTGGAGGCCAAACTGGCTAACCCGAAGCTTTACACCTCGGACCCCAAGGCCTTTGCCACAGCCTCGGCGCGCCTGGCGACCGCCCAGGCCGAACGCTCGGCCGGTGAGGAACGCTGGCTGGAATTGGAGATATTGCGCGAAGAATTGGACGCGGTTTAGCGACCTCGATGCACCGTAGGGTGAGCTGAGCATTTCTGCGAAGCCCACCAGGACCATTGATGCAAGCCCAGGTGGGCTTCGTGAAGAACTCAGCCCACCCTACCAAGAACGACAACCTTTTGGAGGAGCGCTACATGACAACCCCAGGAGTTTCGGTCACGGGCGCCGTGCAGCCCGGCTTTGAGCGTGTTTTGACACCGGCCGCGCTAAACCTCGTTGCCGCGCTGCACCGCAAATTCGATCAGCGCCGGCAGGACCTGTTAGCTGCCCGCGCGGAGCGTCAGAAGCGCTGGGACGCCGGCGCGCTCCCCGATTTCCTTGCCGAGACAAAATCCATCCGCGACGGCGACTGGCGCGTCGGTAGCATCCCCGCGGACCTTCTCGATCGCCGGGTCGAAATCACCGGCCCAACCGACCGCAAGATGATCATCAACGCCCTCAACTCGGGCGCCAAAGTCTTCATGGCCGATTGCGAGGACGCGACCTCGCCGACCTGGGCCAATGTCATCGGCGGCCAGCTCAATATGATGGACCGCTGGCAGGGCAAGATCGATTTCACCGATCCCGCCAACGGCAAAACCTACCAGCTCACGGGCAAGCCCGCCGTGTTGATGGTGCGTCCGCGCGGCTGGCACCTGATGGAGGCGCATATCACGGTCGACGGCGCCGAAGTTGCCGGGGGCATCGTCGATTTTGCGCTTTACCTGATCCACAACCACGCAGCCCTGAAAGCCGCCGGTACCGGTCCCTACTACTATTTGCCGAAGCTGGAGAGCCATCTCGAGGCGCGCCTCTGGAACGATGTGTTCATCGAGGCGCAGAAGGCGCTGGGGCTGCCAAACGGCAGCATCAAGGCAACCGTGCTGATCGAAACTCTGCCGGCGGCGTTCCAGATGGACGAAATCCTACATGAGCTGAAGGACCACATCGTCGGCCTCAACTGCGGCCGCTGGGACTACATCTTCTCGTTCATCAAGTCCTTGAACGCCAAGCCGGAGTTCGTCCTGCCCGACCGCGGCCAGGTGGTCATGGGCAAGGCCTTCCTGAAGGCCTACAGCGACCTCCTGATCAAGACCTGCCACCGCCGCTGCGCCTTCGCCATGGGCGGCATGTCGGCCGCCATCCCGAACCGCAAGGATGCCGCCGCCAACGAGAAGGCGTTCGCGGCCGTCGCTGCCGACAAGCTGCGCGAAGTGACTGCCGGCCATGATGGCACCTGGGTCGCGCATCCCGACCTGGTGCCGGTAGCCGAGACAGTGTTCAACCAGCACATGAAGGGCCCGAACCAGCTCGGGGTGATGCGTCAGGACGTGGGCGTGACGGCCAAGGACCTGCTCGCGATCCATGATGGCACGCGCACGGAAGATGGCCTACGGCTGAATATCCGCGTCGGCGTGCAATACATCGAAGCTTGGCTGCGCGGCTACGGGGCGGTGCCGCTGTACAACCTCATGGAGGACGCGGCGACGGCCGAGATTTCCCGCACACAAGTGTGGCAGTGGATCCATCACGCCGCCAAGCTCACTGACGGGCGCACCGTCACGGCCGCGATGTTCGAAACCTGCCTGGCCGATGAGATGGTTAGGTTGCGCGAGGTGCAGGGGGCGGCCGTGTATGACGGCGGAAAGTTTGTCGAAGCGATCGGGTTGTTCAGGACGCTCGCGCTTGGGAAAGAGTTGGAGGCGTTCCTGACATTGCAGGCTTATCGGATGTTGGCGTGAAGCACGGCGAGTGGCTGCATGCCGCGTTCAAATCGGACCACAATTGTCATCCCGGATGCACTGCAGCATTCTTCATGGTGCAGTGCTGGTCCGGGATCTCCATCGGCTTACGCCGTGGCGCACCCAGTCAGGAGCCGATGGAGATCCCGGGTCTGCAGCGCACCGTCAAAACGCTGCGCTGCGCCCGGGATGACACTACTGTTTCAGCGCGAAAATAAGATGCTGGCAAAAACAAAAATGGCCGGGATCTCTCCCAGCCACTTTGGACTTAAATTCTGACGACCTCGATCAATGCACCGTAGCGATTGCGAGTTCGCCTTCGTTCGCCTGGGCCATGGCGGCCTGGCGGCTGTCGGTGAGCGCCAGCGGCGTTCCGTCGGCCGCATTGAGCGAGAACAGCTCGATGCCCTTCGGGATGCCCTTGATGGCGGGATAGATTTTGCCAGCTTCCTTGGCGGTCATCTGCCGGATGTAGGCCACTTCGCCGTCGCCCAGCCGCGCCAGCTCAACTGGGGTCAATGCAACCCGTCTGTCGCTCGTCATCTTTGCCGTTTTATTCATCGCACACCTCCTGGGTGTTGCCCGCCCGAACCACCTTGGACGGTATCATGACCACGTTCACCTGAATGGCACCTTAAAACCACGATAGGATAAATTCATCGCGTATCGCACTGTTAAAGAACGTCTATTTCTAACCCGGACTGCGGATCTCGATCTTGCGCGCCACCCGCTCGGGCTCAGGCCGAACCAGATCGATCGACAACAGGCCGTTGTCCAGACTTGCCGATTTCACCTCGATGCCGTCGGCCAGCACGAACGAGCGCTGGAACTGGCGCGCAGCTATGCCGCGGTGCAAATAGTTTCGGCTCTTGTCGTCGTCCTGACGTCCGCGGATCGTCAATTGGTTGTCTTCCACTGCAATGTCGAGCTGCTGACGGGTAAACCCTGCAACCGCCAATGTGATCCGCAAAACATCGCCATACGCCCGGCCGGTTCCGTTCGGAGCGGCGGCAATTCGCTCGATATTGTAAGGCGGATAGCTGTCGCCCGGGCTCTTGGCCAAGCGCTCTAACAGACGCTCGACATCGTCAAAGCCCAGCAGCAGCGGGCTGCTCAATTGCGGCATGCGCGACATGGCACTCCTGTCCTTACGCTTAAGCGACGGGCGTCGTTCTGGGCCCTCATCGGCACCCACCGCTGGTCTCCCGGGATCGGGCAGGCTGGCGGCTCTCAGTTATCTAAGCATATAGGGCCGGCGCCCTCTCATTCAAGCGCTGGCGGCCGTCAAATCCTGATCACGGGTCCGCCAGCGGCCATCGCGTCCGCCTCGTCGTGAGTGACCAGCAGGCCCGGCAGACCACTCGCCTTGAGGCGGGCGAACACGATTTGGCGCATCTCGCCCTTCAGATGCGCGTCGAGCTTGGAGAATGGTTCGTCCAGCAACACGGCAGCGGGCTCGGAGAGCAGTAAGCGCATCAGGGCGACGCGCGCTTTCTGGCCGCCCGAGAGGGTTGCCGGATCGCGCGTGCCAAAACCCTCTAGGCCGACTTCGGCGAGAGCGGCCTGCGCGCGGGCCTCGCGGCCGGAGGCCTTCGGCGGCAGCCCGAACAACAAGTTGCCGATAACGGACAGGTGCGGAAACAACATCGGATCCTGGAACAGCAGGCCGATGCGGCGCTGTTCGGCCGGGCGATCGGTAACATCCTGCCCATCGAGGACAATCCGGCCGACGGCGTGGAAATCGTGATCGAGAAAGCCGGCGATGTAGGCCAGTAGGGAGGATTTTCCCGAGCCCGAGGGTCCCATGATGGTGAGCACCTCGCCGCGAGCGATGGTGGCGTCGAGAGTCAGCAAAACGGTGCCATCGAGGGTGATGCGGACGCCGTCGAGTGTCAGGCCTTTGGTCATCGCCCCCCCAGCATACTGCGGCGATTGCGCCAGACGACGCGCGGGATGGCGATGGCCAAGGCGAAGGCAACCGCAGGCAGCAGCGTTTGCGCCAGTGCCCAGACGCCGATGACGCGGTTCGCGCCTCCTGACGAGAGCGCCACCGCCTCTGTAGTAAGGGTTGCTACGCGTCCGGCTCCCAGCAGTTGCGTGACCAGATATTGGCCGACACTGACCGAGAAACCAACGGCTAGCGCCGTCAGGCACGGGGCCATCAGCATCGGCAGGCGCACGGTCAGGAAAGTCCGTGTTTCGCTGGCGCCGAGCGTTCTGGCCATCCGGCTCCAGCGTGGGTCCAGCCGCCGGTAGGGTTCGGCGAGCGACAGGTAGATATATGGGAGCACGAACACGATGTGGCCGAGCGCGACCGGAAGCAGGCTTGGAGCGAGGCCAGCCGCTTGTGCGCCAACGGCCAGCCCGAACAGAAACGCCACCGGCGGAACGACCAGCGGCAGATAGAGCAACCGCATGGCCCAGACGCCAGCGGGCCGTTGGTTGCGCAGCTCATGCTCAAGGGCCGCAATGACGACGGCAAAGGACACGGCGGTCGAAATCAGGCCGATGGCCAGCGTTTGCAACAACGGCCCCCATAGGATCGCGGCGGCCTGTTGCCAATTGGCGGCGGTAAGCCGCTCGGGAATGAGTGCCGGGAAGCGCCAGTTGAAGGCGAGGGACCATACGCCAAGGCACAGCATGGAGAGGCCGGCGGAGACAGCGACCAGCCCCATGCCAAGGCCACCAGCCCCGGCTAACCACCACTCGCCGCGGGCGCGTCCACCGGCCTCCAGCCAGCCCCGCGCTGCCCCCGCGACAATGCGCTCGGCCAGCAGCCAGAGTGCCAGCGCCAGCAGCGTTACCGCTACCTGAAGCAGCGCACCAGCCGAGGCCATGAAGCGCGCTGTGAGATCGGGATCGTTCAACCAGCGCAGTACCGCGACGCTGAGCGGCGGCGGATTGGTCGGCCCCAGGATGATTGCCACGTCGACCACCGAGGACGCGTAGGCGACCACCGCCAGCAGGGGAAGACGAATGAGCGGGTAGAGGGCAGGCGCGACCGTCTTTAACCAGGCGGTCACCGGTCCGTAGCCCAGGGTGCGGGCCATCGACACTCGAGCCGGCGCATCGATCTGGCCGAGGCTGGCGAGCGACATCAGCAGCAGGAACGGGACCTCCTTGACGATCAGACCTGCCATCATGGCCAGGCCCAAGCTGTCGTGGACGATCAGCAGGTCGGGTGGCCGGTCGGTGCCCAGCCCGAGGGCCGACAAGCTTCGGAAAATCAGGCCGGACGGAGCGATGAGGAAGGACAGGCCAAGCGCCGTTGCAGCGTGGGGGACAGCCAGCAGCGGCGAAACCAGCCGGCGCATGGCATGAAATAGGCGGCTGTCGTGGTAGCCAGCCAGGAACAGCCCGGTGATGAGAAGCGAGATGGCGCCGGTGACGAGGCCGCTGGCGAGGCTGAGGCCGGCGCTGCGCCAGAGTCCGGGAACAGCAAACAGTTGCCGCCACGGATCGAGTGAGAAGGCGGTCCCCCCGAGCGCGGGCATGTAACCAAAGGCAGGCAGAAGCACGAACAGCAGGCCAGTGATGACCGGACCGGCGAGGACCGTAAAGGCGATCGCGGGGATGAGCGAGGTCGTGGTCTTCAAGTCCGCACCCTGACCAATATGGACGGAGTTGTTTTGCCGCAAGTAAATGCCGCGATCTTACCTCTCCCCTTGCTTTGCAGGGAGAGAAGACTGCGCCTCACAGCCGCCTTTTTGCGGCAAGAGCTGCGCGACCTTCTCCCCGTGATGAACGAGGAGAAGGGGCTCGCTCCTTGGGAGGAGGATCAACAACCAAAAGAGTCCCTTGCCTCACTTCGCCCCGTAGCGCTTGGCCCACTCGGCCGCAATCGCTGTCATCCAGCTCGGATGCGGCTCGGGCACGGGCGCGCCCAGCTCGGCGGGCTTCAGCGTCGCGATGCCAAGTTCAAGCGCGTCGAACCGCGCCTTATCCTCGGCCGAGAGTCCCGCCACCGCCAGCACCGTCGGATCGCCCCACACCTTGGGGTCCTGTTTGCGCGCCTGGGCCTCGGGCGAGAGCAGGAAATTGGCGAACACCATCGCGCCCGCTTTGGCCTTGGCGTTGAACGGAATGGCCACGAAATGCACGTTGCCGATGGTGCCCTTGTCGAGCACGAAGGTGCGCACCGATTTCGGCAGATCGCCCTTGGCGATGGCGGACGAGGCGTCGGACGGATTGAACGCAAACGAAATGCCGATCTCGTTATCGCCGAGTAACTTCCTCAGTTCGGGATAGTTGGCCGGAAACGTTTTTCCTTGATGCCAGAGCGCCGGATGCAGCTCATCGAGATAGGCCCACAGCGGCGCCGTCACCTTGGCGAAATCAGCGCCCTCGGCTGGCCCGTTCAGCCCCGCCTTGTCAGAAACCAGCTCCAGCAGCGTTTGCTTCAAAAAGGTTGTCCCCGTAAAATCCGGCGGCAGCGGATAGGTGAAGCGCCCCGGATTGGCCTTGGCCCAGGCCAGCAGCGCGGGGATCGACTTCGGCGGGTCCTTCAGTTTTTCGGTGTCATAGGCGAACACTAGCTGCGCCTTGCCCCAGGGCAGCTCCTGCCCCTCGACCGGCACCGTAAAGTCGTTGCGCACGCCGGGGTTCTTGTCCGCATTCGCGCCCGCAAAACTCGGCACGCCCTCGGCCCAGGCGTTGCCGAGCAACAGCCCCTTGGACTTCATGGACGCAAAATTCGCGCCGTTGATCCAGATCAGATCGACCGATCCGCCCTCGGTCGTCCCCGCCGTCTTTTCGGCCAGCACGCGGTTCACGGCGTCGGCGGTGTCGGTCAGCTTCACGTGGCTGAGCTTGACGCCATAGCGCTTCTCGACTTCCGCACCCGCCCAGGCGATGTAGTCGTTGATCTGCGTATCGCCGCCCCAGGCGTTGAAATAGACCGTCTGGCCCTTGGCCTCGGCGGTCACGGCGTCCCACGCCTTTGGGTCGGGATCGGCGGCCATAGCCGGGGCCGGGAGGCCGAGCAGAGCGAGCGCGCCGAATAGGGCGAGGGTAGCAAAACGCATGTGTCAGGATCTTTCATTGCACGTGGGGGCGGCGCGACTGAGCGCTCTGCCTCGCATACGGCGCATGAGCACCAAAAGTCCGACCGTTGGCAAGGGCGTAGACAGTGAATTCTCTGTGAGGCCGACGTGTGTTAGGCACGGGTTCGCCAACCCACGGAGCACGTCATGCCCGCGATCCCGGACCTCGCCTTCCCCGCCCCTCCTCTCGTCGCGCTTCCCATCAGCGGCACCGCGCAGCGCTTTCCCGTGCACCGCATCTACTGCGTTGGCCGCAACTACGCCGAACACACGCGCGAAATGGGGTTTGATCCCGACCGTGAACCACCCTTTTTCTTCCAGAAAAATCCGGACGCCCTGATCGATGCTGGCGAAGGCGCGGAGGCGACGTTCCCTTACCCACCGGCCAGCACAGACGTACACCATGAAATCGAATTGGTGGCAGCGCTGGGCCAGGGCGGCGTCGATATTCCGGCGGAGCGCGCTTTGGAGCACGTGTTCGGCTACGCGGTTGGCCTGGATATGACGCGCCGTGACCTGCAGGGCGTCGCCAAGAAAATGGGCCGCCCCTGGGAGGTGGGGAAGGCGTTCGACAAATCCGCGCCGTGCTCGGCGATCGTACCCGCGGCCAAGGCCGGGCACTTCTCGAAGGGCGCGATCTGGCTGGATGTGAACGGCGGCCGGCGCCAGACCGGGGATTTGGGCGAGATGATCTGGAAGCTGCCAGAAATCATCGCGGCGCTATCTCAGCTCTGGGAGTTGAAGGCGGGAGACGTGATCTTCACTGGCACGCCGGCTGGTGTTGGAGCTGTGGTGCGCGGGGATGTGATGGAGGGCGGAGTGACAGGCGTAGGGAGCGTGAAGGTGAGGGTGGTGTGAGCCGGGCGTTGGAGGATCGATTGGCTGCGTCGCCAGCGCTATTGGACGACGTGATCGGCGTTGTCCTGGCCGGTGGCCTGGGACGGCGTCTCGGCGGATCGAAGGCGGAGCGAAAGTTGGCGGGACGACCCCTGTTGGTGCACGTGGCCGATCGTCTTGCACCACAGCTTGTGCGGGGGAACCTCTTGCTCAACGCCAACGATGATGCGGGGGCGTGGGCAGCGCTCGGCCTGCCAATCATAGCCGACACCGTGGACGGGCGACCCGGTCCCCTGGCCGGCGTCCTGGCCGCCATGCAAGCGTCAGGATCGCGCGTCCGCTGGGTGATTTCCGCGCCAACCGACACGCCGTTTCTGCCGTTGGATCTCGTGACTAGATTGATGGACCAGCAGCACGATTCCGGAGCTGAGATCGTATTGGCTGCTTCCGACGCTGGGCCTTGCCAGGTTTGCGGGCTCTGGTCGGTCACGCTTGCCGCAGACCTTGCTCATTGCCTCGCAATTGGTCAGAACAAGGTGATGGACTTTGTCGAGCGCTATGCCATGAGCAGCGTGCATTTCCCAAGGCAGGCCGTCGGGCAAAGCAGTGTTGATCCGTTCTTCAACATCAACACTGCCGACGATCTAGCCCAAGCCGAGCGACTTCTGAGTGCTGAAACACGATGAACCTGAAAAGTGGTCTACCCCCTGTCATTGGCATTGCCGGGTGGAAGAATTCGGGAAAAACAACGCTCACAGAACGCCTGATCGCCGAGTTGACGGGGCGCGGGCTGAAGATCGCCTCGGTGAAGCACGCCCATCACAGTTTCGACATCGATCATCCGAGTACAGACAGCGCCCGCCACCGGACCGCAGGCGCGCGCGAGGTGGCAATCATTTCAGACACCCGCGTAGCCCACATCCGGGAACTGCATGGCGCGGCGGAACCAGGGCTGGACGACATCGTCGCCCGGTTCGCGCCGTGCGATCTGGTGATTGCGGAAGGCTACAAGACGGCGGCTGTCGCAAAAATCGAGGTGCGCCGGCTTGATGCGCGCAGCCACGAGCCGTTGGCGCCAAATGACCCACTTGTGATCGCAATTGCCGCTGATCACCCGCTTAGCGACGAGCGCCTGCCGGTTTTCCGCCTCGACGATGTGGCCGAGATCGCCGATTTTATCGTCGCCTGGATGGGCCGGCGCGCGTGACCGGACCCGGGACCAGAAACTGGTTGCGCCGCCGTGCTGAGGAGCTGGTGCTGGCTTTCGCCTTGCTGACCCGCCTGCCGTTGCCGCGCTTGGCGATGCGGCCCGATGTGACGCTGCCCGATTACATGTGGGCGTTTCCCATTGTCGGATTTGTCGTGGGGCACGTGGCGGCCTTCGCCTATGTGCTGGCGCGCGAGGAGGGCGGTCTCGGCGCAAACCTGTCAGCGCTGCTCGCGATGGCTGCGGCGATGCTTGTCACCGGAGCGCTGCATGAGGATGGCCTCGCTGATCTGGCCGACGGCATCGGCGGTGGCAGGACGCGCGAGCGCAAGCTGGAGATTATGCGGGACAGCAGTATCGGCAGTTACGGCGCCGTCGCGCTATTCGTTGTGCTTGGGGTGCGCTGGTCGGCGCTGGCCTCGATTTCCGACCTGCACGCTGCGATGGGCGCCCTGGTGCTCTCGCATGTCCTGCCGCGCGGCTTTCTGGGGATTGTTCCAGAGTACTGGCGGCCAGCGCGCGCCGATGGTTTGGCTTCAACCGCCAGCAAGGGCAATCTCATCAGCGCTGCGGCTGCAATCGGCCTGTCACTGGCGATCGTGTTCCTGCTCGGCGCGGGGCCGGCGGGTTTCGGCGCCTTGGTGGCGGCATGCGCGGGCGTCGTGGGTATCGCCGCACTCGCTTCACGTTATCTCGGAGGTTACACCGGCGATGTCTTTGGCGCCGCAGAACAAATCGCCGAAGCGCTGGTGCTGATAGTCGCAGCCGACTTGTTTAGCCATTAACCTTAAATTTCCCCTAACGTGGCGCCCAGTCCATTCCGATGGTGTTATGGCCGGGGATGGGCGCCTTGTATGGGGTTTTCTTGCGTATTGTATCCAAAGCTCGCAACCTGCGTAGGTTTGCGATTGCCATACCTGCGGCCCTGATCGCTATTGCGCTCGCGTGGATCGGCGCCACTCTGGTGGTTGCCGAAAGGCTCAATGCAGGGCAGCGCAACTCCGAACTCAGCCAGCGGGACGACCTGAAGAAACAGGTCCGCACGCTGTTCCAGTCCGACGATTTAACCGGCCTCGAAACGCTCTCTAGCAGGTTCCGCGATGGCCGCGAGCGCACCCAGAGCGGCATTTGGAAACTTACCGTGTTCTACGGCGCCTTCCAGGATTTGGGCAGCGAGATAGCCCGCGACGACACCGCCGCCTGGGACAAGCTCTCGACCAAGATCATACGCTGGCAGCAGGCCGAGAAATCGTCGCCGGCTGCGATCATTGCCGGTGCGGTTTCTCTCAAGGCGCGCGCCTGGAAGTTGAGGCCGCGCACGTTCGTACTTGAAGCATCCACGGGCGACAGCCGGTTTGTTCGCACCTTGCGCATTGCCGCGGAATTACTGGATCGCAGCAAATCCGTCGCCGCCGCCGACCCGCACTTTTATGCCGTCCGCGCCGATCTGGCGGCTGCCTTGAGTCAAGACCCGGGCTCATTCATGGATCTGGTCAACGAAGGGCTCGACAAGACGCCAGGCTACCTGCCGCTCTATTTCTCCGGCCTGAATTACTTCGCTGACGGCAACGCCGCCGGGCGCCCCGACGTCGCCCAGCGGATCGAGGCGTTCGCGAACACAGTGGCGCGCCGTTTGCCGGCCCCACAGGGCGAGGCGATTTACGCCCGCCTATATTGGCATGCCTATACCGCCCTCTACGGCGACGATCTGTTCGTTAAGTCACGCGTTGACTGGAGCCGCATGCGCAATGGCATCGATGCGGTGCTGGCGAGCTATCCCGATGCGTGGAACCGCAACAACTTCGCCTATCTGGCGTGTCTGCAACACGACCACGCGACCAGCAAGCGGTTGCTCGACGGCCTCGCCGATCCGATCATAACGGTGTGGAAGGCCAAGGCGATCTTCAACGGCTGCCAGCGCTGGGCAAACGCCGAGACGGGCCAAAGCAACTAGGGGGGAGAGATGGGGTCGGGGGTAGCTTGGCCACCAAACGTGATTTCAAGCCCGAGCCAGCTCGCGCGGCTGGGTGGCTAGCGCCTGGAAGGGCGGATGATCCGGCCAAAAGCGGGCGATCGACGGCTCGATTGCCGCGATGTTTCCCGTGGTGAGAGCCAGCACCTGTTGCCCCGCCCGCGGTGGCGCACCGAGATAGTGCGGGTGGCGGTGCAGATAATCCTCCAGGCTATCGGCGACGATCTCGGGTTGGCTGAGCAGGCGCGTGAACGGCGGCAGATAGCGCCGGAACAGGTGCTCGATCAACGGATAGTGCGTGCAACCGAGGATGGCGCGGTGGGGCGGATGCCCGCCATTGGCGCTGAGCAGCCCGGCGACGTAGCCTTCAACCATTTTTGAAAGTTCAGGCT
Source organism: Hyphomicrobiaceae bacterium (assembly GCA_043741375.1). Classification (GTDB taxonomy): domain Bacteria; phylum Pseudomonadota; class Alphaproteobacteria; order Rhizobiales; family Hyphomicrobiaceae; genus JANYHF01. The sequence goes on from JAYUAJ010000066.1 coordinate 23,543, forward strand.
CGGGAATGCCGCTCTCGATGGCGCCGGCCAGATCGGGGCAGGCCTGCTGCAGCACGGTAACCTTCGGGCAGCGCTTGCGGATTTCCTCGTAGAACACGCCGGAAGAAATGGTGCGTCGGGTGCCGAACACGGCGATGGTGTCGGTGTTATTCTTCTGCGGATATTGCGGAGCCGTCACCGACCAAGGCGTCTGGGTCGCGGCCTCCACCGTGGGGGCGATGACGCCGACGACGTTGCGGCCCATCCAGCCGCTCGCCGGCAGCCAATCGCGTTGCAGCGCGCGTCCGGCGATCGCGGTCGCCGTATTGCAGGCCAGCATCACCAGCGTGCACCCGAGCCCAAACAGCGAATCCACGCCCTTGGCGCTCAGCGCGACAATCTCGTCCGACGGCCGGTTGCCATAGGGCGCATTGGCGTGATCGCCCAGATAGATGAAGCCGGCCGCAGGAAAGCGCAGCGTCAGCTCGCGCAAGATGGTGAGGCCGCCATGGCCGCTGTCGAAGAGTCCAATCATCCGCTAACCATAGCGCCAGATCGCGCCCAATGTCAGGCCGCTTGGTTAAAAAATTCCGTGCGTGACCTACTCGGCTGCATCCACCCGACGGGCGCGGCCGGCGGTAGCGGAGTCGGCCTCGATGGATTTGAGGTCGTCGAGTCCGGGCATCGCGACCATACTGTATCCACAGTCCACAAAGTGCGTTTCGCCGGTCACAGCGCCAGAGAGGTCCGAGAGCAGATACAATGCCGATCCGCCGACTTCGTCCAGCGTGGGGGTACGGCGCAAGGGGGCGTGATCGCCCTGGAAATTGAAGATGGTGCGGGCGTCCGAGACGCCGGCGCCAGCGAGCGTGCGCATCGGGCCAGCCGACAGCGCGTTGACGCGGATGCCCTGCGGACCGTAGTCAGCCGCGAGGTAGCGCACGCTGGCTTCCAGCGCAGCCTTGGCAACGCCCATGACGTTGTAGCTGGGCACCACACGCGTGGAACCGCCATAGGTAAGCGTGATCATCGAGCCGCCTTTTGGCATCAGAGCGGCGGCCCGCTTGGCGACTTCGGTGAATGAGAAGCACGATATCGTCATGGTATTCAGGAAGTTGGCGCGCGTGGTCTCGGCATACTTGCCGCGAAGCTCATTGCGATCCGAAAACGCTAGCGCGTGCACCACGAAATCGAGGCCACCCCAGGTCTTGGTGATCGAAGCAAAGACCTTGTCCACCGAGGCAAGGTCGGACACGTCGCAGTCCTCGATAATCTCGGCGTTGACCGATTTAGCGAGTGGAACGGTGCGCCGCCCGAACGCCTCGCCCTGGTAGGTGAAGGCCAGCTTGGCGCCTTGTCCCGCCAGCACGCGGGCGATGCCCCAGGCGATCGAGCGGTCGTTGGCGACGCCCATGACCAGGCCACGCTTGCCGGCCATCAGCGGTGCCGGCACGGCTATGTCCTTCGATGTCATCGTCCAGTTCTCCCTGCTCTTAAAGTCATACCACTTGACTGGCCGGTTCATGTTGCACGCCGCCGCTAGGGCCGCGCGCCCGGCCTAGCCGTTGAATTTTCGGAACACGAGCGTTGCGTTCGTGCCGCCGAACCCAAAACTGTTCGACATCACGTATTCCAGCTTGGCGCCGTCGTGCCGTTCGCGCGCAATCGGCAGGTCGGCGAAGGCCGGATCGATCTCTGCGATATTGGCGGATTCGCAGACAAAGCCGTTGTTCATCATCAAAAGAGAGTAAATGGCTTCCTGTACGCCCGCCGCACCTAGCGAATGACCGGTCAGCGATTTGGTCGCGGAGATTGCGGGGATTTTTTTGCCGAAGACGGTGCGAATGGCCTCGATTTCTCTCAAATCGCCGATCGGCGTCGAGGTGGCGTGCGGGTTGATGTAGTCGATTTTCTCGATCCGCTTGCCGTCGAACCCGTTCAACGAATTGTTCATGCAACGCGCCGCGCCTTCGCCCGAGGGAGCGACCATGTCGTGGCCATCGGAGGTGGCGCCGTAGCCGACGACCTCGGCCAGGATGCGGGCGCCGCGCGCTTTGGCGTGCTCAAGCTCCTCCAACACGACCACGCCAGCGCCGCCTGCAATCACGAATCCGTCTCGGTCCTTGTCGTAGGCGCGCGAGGCTTTGGTGGGCGTGTCGTTATACTTTGATGACATCGCCTGCATGGAATCGAACAACACCGAGAGCGTCCAATCCAGCTCTTCCGAGCCGCCCGCGAACATCACATCCTGTTTGCCCCACTGGATCAGCTCGGTGGAATTGCCGATGCAATGCGAGGACGTGGCGCAGGCCGACGAGATCGAATAGTTAACGCCCTTGATGTGGAACGGCGTCGCCAGCGTGGCCGATGCGGTCGAGGACATGCACTTGGGCACCTCGAATGGGCCGACTTTCTTGGCCCCCTTTTCGCGCGTCGTATCGGCCGCCCAAACCTGGGCCTTGGTCGACGGGCCACCCGACCCCATGATGATGCCGGTGCGCTCGTTGGAGATGTCCTTGGCCTCCAGCCCGGACTCCCGGATCGCCTGCTCCATGGCGATGTAATTATACGCCGACCCCGCGCCCATAAAACGCTTGGCCTTGCGGTCAACCATGCCCTCCCAATCGATCTTAGGCTCGCCATGCACGTGGCAGCGGAAGCCCAGCTCGGCGTAACGCGGGGCCTTCACGATGCCGCTCTTGGCCTCGCGCAGCGACGCAGTCACCTCCTGCGTAGAGTTGCCGATGCTCGAGACAATGCCCATTCCGGTGACGACGACGCGTCTCATCTCATGTTCCTTCGCAGCAAATCCGATATCTCTCAGTGCTGCAGCCGTCAGGCCGCGCCAGCCTCGGGTTTCAACAGCACGCGCAAATCCTTGGCGGTGTAAATCACCTCGCCATCGGCGATCAGCTGGCCATCGGACTCGGCAAGTTTCAGTTTGCGCGCAATCACGCGCTTGATGTTGATGACATACTGCAGATGTTTTACGGACGGCGTCACTTCCTTCATGAACTTCACCTCGCCAACGCCAGAAGCGCGCCCGGCGCCCGGCAGCCCCGACCAGCCGAGGAAGAAGCCGGTCAGCTGCCACAGCGCGTCCAACCCCAGACAGCCCGGCATCACCGGATCGCCCTTGAAGTGGCAGGCGAAATACCAGTGCTCCGGCTTGATGGCGTATTCCGCCACGATGCGCCCCTTGCCGTGCTCGCCGCCCGTATCGGAAATATGGCTGATGCTGTCGAACATCAGCATTGGCGGCAGCGGCAATTGCGCATTGCCCTTGCCGAACAGCTCTCCGCGCCCGCAGGCCAGCAGGTCTTCGTATGTATAGCTGTTCTTGCGCTCGGCCATGGTGCGAAGGCTTCCCCTGAAAATCGCGATCGTTAACGGCAGCGTCCTAGCACAGTCGCCACGCCGCCAAAAGGGCAGGACGAGCGGTCGCTTCAACCATCACCGGCCGAACCGTCGCGCCCGGTATTGTCCTGCCGGAACAATTTTTCGTCTAGGGTCGCCGCTCTGATGTGGCGAACTGCGGTGTTTATGCCGCGCGTCCCTCTTCCGGTTCGGGATCGGCTCCGCTCTGCCGGGCGGGCCGGCGTCGCGGTGACGGTGGCGACGGTCTACAACACGCTGCACCAGTTCACCCAAGCCGGGCTGCCGGCGCGAAGTCCTGGTCGACGGTTCCCGCACGCATTTCGATACCAACACGAGCAACCACCCTGCCAACGGTCGGTATCAGAGGTGCTGCGGAAGGCAATTGAACACCATTAAGGGTTATTGCTGACTCCAAACGAAAATCAGGGGCTGGCTCATCGAAGGGTAGTGCCACTGCTACGTCGCCATCCTCGGCGGCTCCCACTAGAAACGTTCCGACGACTGAACGGGATTGGGCTTCTTGCGAATTGACAACCGGGCACGGCGTGCCCTACTCGCCTTCTCGTCGCCGTGTTAGGGGTGCAAGTTGTTCTGAAGAAAATGATTTTCCGGTTCCACACCAAGCGGGCTTGGTGCTGTGAGAGCGGCGCGTCATTACAAGATTGACATACGGCTAGCAGGGGAATGGCTACATGACGGGGACTGCAAAGGCTATCAAGAGCTTTCGGAAGAACAAGCAGCTGACTCAGGTTCAACTTGCTGATTTGATCGATGTCGACGAGCGTTTGTTGCGGCGCTGGGAGAACGGGGACGTGACCCCGAGCGGGGAGAGCCCAGAAGATCAACAAAGTCATGCCCATCAAGGACCCCCTGACTTCGGCGCTGACACGGCTGGTGCGGAGCAATTCCGGCTTCGCACTCGCCGTGACGCTCGACAAGGTGCTTCGCGCCTGGAGCGGCAACTTCATGAAGGCCTTTCCGGAAAACAAGGAAATTTTCAAGATCGGCGAGCGCTGCGACGTTATCCCCGAGGACATCTGGCAGGAGCAGCTGGCTGTGGCCAACGACGGGCACGACGAATTCTTGTCGCAGTACAGCGTGCAGCGGGACGGGGTTTCCTTCCTCGTGTCCGTCCAGCTCACGGTGACGCGCGGTTCAAATCCGTTGATGATCGGGGTCTCGAGCTGCATCGAACTGGGAACCGGCGTGAACATTCCGCACACGGTCACGCTGCCGCCTGAATGACCGGATGAGCCTCCGCCCAGTTCGCATGCCCGCATGAGCTGTGTGCGAACTGGCGCTGCGCCGGCAAGGGCGCTGCTGCAGTCTCCTAACACCTTATCGGGGGCGCCTGCGCCGCCCAGCCGATCTTCCAACACCCACGATATTTCGCAACGGCCAACTATCCGCGCGCGGATCTGGGTACTCGAACCATTTGTCGCATCGGGCCGCCCATATGGTCGCGCTCCCTTTGCAATGATCGTCAACAGGGCAGGGGCTGCCCTGATGGTGTCGTGTCGAATCACATACCGTTCCCACGAAGGTGCCAAAGGGGTGCCAGATATATTTTTTGCGGGGGCGCGAATGTACAATTTTCGGCATCAAGTCGGATCGGGGGGCCTGCGTCAGATGCTGGCGCATTGGACGGTGATTTTGGCGGGCGGGCGCGCTCCTGCGTGGGCAGGGTTGGCGATGCTGGCGCTGGCGGGCGCGAGCCCGGCGTTGGGGCAACAAGTTACTAACACTTCCGGGCAGGGCATCCAGACCACTGGCGCCTTTGGTGGTGGAACAGCACTAGACGTCCGCGGCGCAGCCGGTGATCCCGTCAATGCTGCAGTGACTATCAATCCTGGTGCGGGGTCGACGAACGGGTTGGTCGTAAACGGCGGCACAATCCTGCAGAACCTCAATGTCTCGGGCACTACGACCACCGCTGGCATCACCAACACCGGCGCTGTCTCCACGGGAACGCTGTCAACAACCACAACGGCAACGGTCGGAAACGGCCTCACCGTATCAGCAGGCGGCGCGGTGATTACTGGCAACTCCACGGTCACAGGCACGCTCGGTGTGACCGGCGCCACCACGACGGCCGGCATCAACAACACCGCGGGCGGCATCACGAACGCTGGTGCTATTTCAGGCGTCACGACACTGGCCACCACGGGCAACGCCACCATCGGTGGCGCCGAAACTGTCGGCGGCACGCTTGGAGTATCCGGACTCACGACGACCAACGGCATCGCCAA
>JAYUAJ010000067.1:0-2433 GCA_043741375.1 Hyphomicrobiaceae bacterium
TGGTGTTCCCCAATACGCGGCGCACGCCCCAGCCCTCGCTGTTACGGACGCATCCCGCAACGCCGGAGCGCCTCGCCAGGTTGCAGGCCATCCGGTCGCCTGTTGGCGAGAGCCCGCTGGCTATCGGGGCCGAAACTCCCCGCATATCGCTCGTGGGCATGCCCCCCTCGGCAATGCGGCCGCGCTATCGCTTTCCCGGCCTGTGGTTTTGAGGCCCGCCACCAAACATATTCGGTGTTGCGTGCGTAGAAGCCCCGGAATCGTCACAAAATATCGCTTGAACCTCGAATAGGTTAGGCGAGCAGCAGGACATAGCGCCGACCGTGAGTTACGGGGCTGGAGATCATAATGCGAAGGTGGATGGCTCAGACGACCCCGGTGGCGTGCGCCCTTGCGCTGCTGCTGGCGGCGGCGGCGGCGAGTTTTGCTGCAGAGCCCGGTGCTCCCGACCGGCTGCCTAACCAGCAGGAAGTCTTCCAGATCAAGTTCCGGCAAGCCCTCGCCAATGCCATCGAGGGCGATACAAAATCGATCACTGAAGGCGAACGCACGGCGCTGAAGGATTTTTACAACGACCGCAATGGGAGTCCGTTCTGGATCGAGGGCGGCAAGCTGACCAAGTCAGCCGAGAGTGCGATGAGCACCATCAGGGCTGCGGGGGAGTATGCGCTGAACCCGTCGGATTATCCGCTCCCCGCCGCCAGCATCGGCAGCGATCCGACGCCAGACCAACTCGCCGACGCCGAGGTCAAGCTCAGCCTGGCCAGCCTCAACTATGCGCACGATGCCCATGTTGGCCGCATCAATCCTGAGCAGGTCAGCAATATTATCGACCGCGGTTCGACACCACCCAGCCCCAAGGCTGTGCTGGCCGAACTTGCCAAGGCCAACGATGCCGGAACGGCGCTGCTGGCCTACCACCCCAAGCATCCGCAGTTCGAGAAGCTGCGTAAACTCTATCTCGCCCTCAAAGCCGGCAAGGCTCCCGAACCGTCTCAGCCGGCTGCTGTGATCGAAGATGCGACGGCAACTATCGACAGGTCCGCGGTCATCATCCCGCGTGGGCCCAATCTGCAGCCCGGCGACCGCCATCCGCAGATCGCCATGGTGCGCGACCGCCTGGGGGCGTTCCTCACCCCTGACGCTGGCGCCGAGGATCAGGACTCCTACGATGATGTTCTGGCCGTCGCGGTGCGTAAGTTTCAGGTTAACCACGACTTGCCCGACGATGGCGTCATCACGCGCGATGTGCGGCGGGCGCTGAACAAGACCGTCAAGCGCAAGATCACGATAGCCAAGCTTGAACCCGCCGCCAAACCGGAAGGGTCCTCGGCCGCGCTCGACCGCATCGCGGTTAACCTGCAGCGCTGGCGCTGGATGCGCGAGGACATGGGCAATTACTATGTGATCGACAACGTGCCCGAGTTCCTCACCCGCGTGGTCGAGAACGGCAAAGTAATCTTTACCGAGAAGATCGTCACCGGCAAGACCGATACGCCGACCCCGACCTTCTCGCAGGACATGCAGTTCATCGAGTTCAATCCCTTCTGGAACGTCCCGAACTCGATCAAGACTGGCGAGATTCTGCCCAAGTTGCGCCAAGGCAACGATATCATGGCGGCGCAAGACCTGCGGGCCTTCTATCGGGGCCAGCCGGTGGACGTCTACAACATCGATTGGTCGAGCACCGATATCAAGGGCTTCGATTTCCAGCAGCCGCCCGGCAAGGCGAACGTGCTCGGCGTCGTGAAGTTCATGTTCCCGAACCATTTCGACGTCTACATGCACGACACGCCGTCGAAGACGCTGTTCGACAAGAGCGTGCGCACCTACAGCCACGGCTGCATGCGCGTGCACAATCCGCAGGAGTTTGCTGCGATCCTACTCGAGCACGATCAGGGCTGGGGGCAATCAGATGTGCAGCGGGCCGTCGCCGGCGGTAACCAACAGGTGCGCCTGCAAAAACCGATCCCGGTTCACGTGGCGTATTTCACCGCATGGGTGCAGGACGACGGCAGCCTCTCAACCTTTGGCGACTGGTACGGCCATGACCACCGGCTGGCGCTTGCGCTGAACGGTAAGATGGACCAGCTGGCGCAGGAAGTCGCCATCGCCAACCAAAAGGCCAAGGCCGCTGCCGCTCCCGATCCCGGTTTCCAAGACAGCGCGCCAAACTTCCTGCAACAACTGTTTGGCGGCAATTGATCGCAGCCCGGATGATTCGTGGTCGATTGGTAGGGTGGGCTGAGCCTTCGCGAAGCCCGCCGCGCCGATAACGGCTTCGAGATGGTGGGTAAAACGCTCAGCCCCCCCTACGTCTTTTAAGCCTTCGCCCCCGCCTTCAACAGCTTGTAGTTGATGCTGTCCAGCAGTGCCTCAAAGCTGGCGTCCACGATGTTTGGCGATACGCCCACGGTGAACCAGCGCGTTCCT
>JAYUAJ010000068.1:0-5808 GCA_043741375.1 Hyphomicrobiaceae bacterium
CGCGCGTGACTGGCCGTGTCGAACACGTTGGCAGGCGGCCCCTGTTCAACGATCAGCCCTTTGTCCATGAACACCACCCGGTCGGCGACCTCGCGCGCGAACTTCATTTCGTGTGTGACAATGACCATGGTCATGCCTTCCCTCGCTAAGTCCTTGATCACGTCGAGCACTTCGCCGACCAGTTCGGGATCGAGTGCGCTTGTCGGCTCGTCGAACAGCATCGCCTTCGGGGATATAGCAAGAGCCCGCGCGATGGCGACGCGCTGCTTCTGCCCGCCGGAGAGTTCGTCCGGAAAATAGTCGGATCGATCGACCAGTCCGACCCGGTCAAGCATCTGTTGTGCCCTGGTGGCGGCAGCCGCCCTGTCGACGCCGAGGCCATGGACAAGCCCCTCCGTCACATTCTGACGGGCCGACAGATGCGGAAACAGCGCAAAATCCTGGAAGACCATGCCGAGTTTGCGGCGCGTTCTGACGATCTCCCGCTCGGGCAATTGCATGAGCCGGCCATCAGCCTCGGTGTAGTAGGCCGGTTCGCCCTCGATGAGAATGCGGCCGGAAGTCGGCTGTTCGAGGTAGTTGATACAGCGCAACAGCGTCGATTTGCCGGAACCGGACGGGCCAATGATGCACACGATCTCGCCCGCGCCGATCGAGAGGCTGATACCGCGCAGCACTGGCGTATCGCCAAAGCGCTTGTGGATGTCGATAAGCTCGATCATGCGGACCGTCGCCGGTATGCCCGGCTCGATCTGCGCTCGAGCCAACGGACGAACAGCGCCGACGGATAGCCGACGGCAAGATAAAGCAGGCCGGTGACGGTATAGATTGTGAAGTACTGATATGAGCGAGCGGATATAATCTGCCCCGTGAATGTCAGCTCCTGGACGGTTACGACCGACGCCAGCGCCGTATCCTTGAACAGTGAGATGAAATAGTTGCCGAGCGTTGGCGTCACGATCCGGAACACCTGAGGAAGGATAATGCGCAAGAAGGCGGTCGTTGTCGTCATCCCCACGGTCGCGGCGGCCTCCCACTGGTTCTTTGGCACCGCCAGGATTCCGCCGCGATAGACCTCGCTCATATAGGCCGTATAGTTAAGTGTGAGGCCGACAACGGCAGCGGCGAATGGATCGAGATTGATACCGAGCCCCGGCAGCACGTAGTAGATGTAGACAAGCTGCAGCAACAGCGGCGTGCCGCGAATGACTTCGACATAGAAACCAGTGATGATGCGCAGGATCGCGTTCGGCGACAGGCGAAACAGCGCAATGGGAATGGCCAGCGCGAGCGACAGCAGAATGACGATTGCCGTCAAAAGAACAGTGACGCTGAGACCTTGCAACAGGGTCCAACCGTATTGCCGCACGACGTCAGTGTTGAACAGATCCATCGTGCTGGTTGCCCAGTATGGCCAAGCCGGCGGAGCGCTCCGCCGGCCCGGGCATGGCTGTTAGTTGAGTGGGAAGTAGGTCAGGTTGCGATTGCTCAGACCATACTTCTTCAGGATCTTCGACACAACGCCGGCACCCCACAGCTCGTGCAGGGCAACGCCATACGCTGCACGCAGCTGGCAATCGGCCGGCCGCACCGCATAGCGGGCATAGCCATAGCCGTACTTGAAGATGAGTTCCTCGGGCACAGCAACTCCCGGCACGATTTCGATCGGCGCATCCTTGTTGGCCTTGATGTAATCGAGAACCTTGACGTCATCCTCGAGGATGGCATCGACCTTGCCGGTGGTAATGGCCGAGAACTCCGCTGCGTCCTCCTGGAACGCGGTCACGCTGAGCCCGAGCTTGCGCAGATATTCATCTGCCGCCGACCCAGCGATGGCGCCGACCTTGACGTTCTTCAGGTCGTCGAAGGATTTCACGCCCTTGGGATTGCCCTTCTGGCTGACGATGGCAGGGCCATACCACCAGGCGGGGCCAGTAAAGGTGACCACTTTCAGTCGATCCGGCGTCTGATGGATGTTCGACGCGACGACGTCGATCTTTTTCGACAGCATCAATGGAATGAGCTGCCCGAACGGCGCCACCTCGTATTTGATGGTCTTGACGCCGAGCCAGCCGAGCGCTGCCTCATTGATCTCCACGTCGAGGCCTTCGGCCTTCTTGGTATTGGGATCGAGCGAAGAATAAGGTGGGCTCGGACTGATACCGAGCGTGACGCCGTCACTCAAGGCCTTGTCGAGCGAGCCGTCCTTGCAGTCCTTGAAGTTGGCGACGCCTTCGATCTGCTGGGCGAACGCCGGAGTGGTTGCCAGTAGAAATACGGCCGCCACTGCTATCCTTGCGAGCTTCATGCCTAGGTACTCCCTGACTTCATTCCCACTTGGTTCAGGCCACCGGCTATAGCGATGAGCGGGCCGGATGGCATGCTTGCACATTCTTGTCTGCGCGTATGCAGCCGCGCCAAACGCAAAATAATCATACTATTGCAAAAGGTCAACGACGCAGCCGCATGGCTCCGGCATGAAAGTGAGGCATTGCAAGTACGGTCATGCGCAATTATCCTACTTTTCAGCCGGGACCCTGGAGCCGACGATGGCAGGGCGTTCGGACGTTCGGAGTTAGTGTGTTGGCAAACGATACCGTGAAAATCCGATCAATCCTTGCGGCTCCACTGTTCGGCGAGAGCCCGAAGGGCGGCTGGTCGAACGAAATCAAGCCAGAAGACTCGGTCCATACGTTGATCGCTGTGCAAACGGATGCCGGCGTTACCGGCTTTGGCAGCGTCTTCACTAATGGCGGCTTGGTCGAGGCCGGCTTGAAAGTCCTAGAACCACTTGTGATCGGGGAAAACGCGCTCGAACCCGAGCGGGTCACCGAGAAGCTGCACCAGCATACATTCTGGCTGGGACGCGGCGGCACGCTCACGCACACGATAAGCGGTATCGACATCGCGCTCTGGGATATTCTCGGCAAGGTCCTTCGCCAGCCGGTGGCGCGCCTGCTGGGTGGCGTTTATCGCACACGGGTCAAGCCCTACTGCTCTCTCCTCATGGAGGAACCTGAGCCGATGCGGAATGCGGTTGCAGCCTACCGTGCGAAAGGTTTTCGAGCCTTCAAGATCGGTTGGGGACCCTTTGGACGGCGAGGCGACACCAAGGCGGACGAGGCCATTGTCCGTGGTGCGCGTGAGGCCGCTGGCGAAGGGTCACAACTCTTCGTCGATGCGGGAGCGAGCGACGCCTATTGGCCGAACGGCCTCAAATGGGCTCTGCGAACTGCCGAGATGCTGAAGGACTATGATGTCGGCTGGTTCGAGGAGGCGCTAAGGCCCGACGCCATCGACGATCATTGCGAACTGCGCCGGCGGAGTCCGGTACCGATCGCCGGCGGCGAGGTGCTGACGCGACGGCAGACATTTGTGCCGTGGTTCGTGCGCGGCGCCCTTGACATCGTCCAGCCGGATGCCACGAAGGTCGGTGGCATCAGCGAGCAAAGGCGCATTGCGTGGCTGGCGGACGAGTTTGGCGTGCGCTACATCGGTCACGGCTGGAACACGGCGCTGGGGGTTGCCGCCGACCTGCAGCTTGCGGCAGCGATGCCGCATACCGATCTGGTCGAATTCATCGGCGGCAGCCCGTATGTCGACGGCATCCTGCAAGAGCCGTTCAAGCTGGACGCGGATGGCATGCTTCCCATTCCGATGCGGCCGGGGCTCGGCGTCGAACTCGATCCCGAGAAGCTTCGCCGCTACGCGCCCGCCGCCATGGCGTTTTTCGGCACCACCACCGCATGAGCAACCTTACACGGACCCAATCATGAAGATCGACGCGGTTGATTTCTTCTATCTTGCCATGCCGCAGATCACGACCGAGGGCGACGGCAGCCAGGACGCGCTTCTCGTCCGTGTCGCCGCCGGCGGCCACGTAGGCTGGGGAGAATGCGAGGCCTCGCCGCTGGTCTCCATCGCCGCTTATGTCTGCCCGATGTCGCATGGCGCCTGCCGCCCGGTGAAGGACTCGGTCGAGGGACAGAATGTGGATTCGCCTGCTGACATCGCGCGCATAGGCGCGGTCATTCAATGGGACAGCATGGATCTGCTGCAGGCAGCCCATACTTGGTCCGGCGTCGAGATGGCGCTTTGGGACATCCTGGGCAAGGTCCGCGCTGAGCCGGTCTGGAAGCTGCTCGGCTACAAGAAAGCGGCGGGGAAGGTTCCGTACGCCTCGCTGCTGTTCGGCGACACCCCTGACGAGACATTAGAGCGGGTCAAAACTGTCCGGCAGAAGGGATTCAAGGCGGCAAAGCTCGGCTGGGGTCCGATCGGCCGGGGCAATGTCAAGGACGACGCCGATCAGTTTGCGGCCGGACGAGAGGGCTTGGGTAAGGACGGCATGCTACTTATCGATGCTGGCCAGATCTTTGGCGAGAACGTCGAATCGGCTGCGGCCAGACTGCCTGCGCTTCATTCTGCCGGGGCCACCTGGTTCGAGGAACCGTTCCACGGCAGCGCCTATGAGGCATACGCAGCGCTGGCGGCGAGGAAGCCCTCGATCCGGCTCGCGGGCGGCGAGGCCGCGCACAATGTCTTCATGGCCAAGCATACCATCGACTATGGCAAAGTCGAATTTATACAGATCGATTGTGGCCGGATTGGCGGCATCGGTCCGGCCAAGATCGTGGCCGACTATGCCGTCGCCAAGGGCGTGACCTATGTCAACCATACGTTTACATCACATCTGGCTCTGTCGGCCTCGCTCCAGCCCTATGCTGGGCTCGCCGACCATCGCATTTGCGAGTATCCGATGGCCCCCAAGGCGCTTGCGCGCGAGATCGCCAGCACTCCAATCCTGCCCGACCGCGAGGGCCTCATCCACGTTCCCGATGCCCCTGGGCTCGGCGTTGCCGTGGACACCAAGGCGATCGCGAAATATCTCGTCGAGGCCGAGATCGTGGTAGCCGGACGCACGCTCTATAAGACGCCAAAACTGGCATGATGATCGTCGACAGTTTGTGCAAATGAAAAAAGGATCAGTGAAGTCGCGCAGCAATCGCTCGTCGGAGAAGCCGCGTTCAGGACCCGGCAAGCTCGGCCATGGCGCCGCCGGCTATGACCTGAAGGGCATTCATGGCCGGGTCATTCACGGGCTCGGCCAAAGCATTGTGCGCGGTGTCTATCAGCCAGGTAGCATTCTGCCACGTGAACCCGATCTCATGTCCTTGTACGGCGCGAGCCGAACCACGCTCCGCGAAGCCATCAAGGTTCTGAGCGCCAAAGGATTGGTTGAAACCCGCCAGCGACTTGGAACCAGGGTCCGCGACCGCAACCACTGGAACATATTCGATACCGATGTTCTGCATTGGCATCCCTTCGATAGTCTCGACAATGACATTCTGAGAGACCTGATCGAGATGCGGCAGCTGGTCGAGCCGCCAGCGGCACGCTTTGCCGCCATGCGCGCCTCGCTCGATGACATCGCACAGATCGCTGAGCGCTGCGAGGCCATGAAGCTGGCGGTGGCGGACATGGCGGCCTATGCCCAGGCCGACGTTCAGTTCCACCTCGCAATCTTTCGAGCCTCGCACAACATGATGCTTGGCCGCTTTGCCCACATCGTCGCTGGCTTCCTCGAGATCAGCTTCCGGATTCAGCAGGAGGCGCTGGATGATCACGAGCATCGAATCGAGAACGATTGCGAGCAACACAACCGGCTGTATCTCGCCATCAATCGCGGTGACGCCGGCGCGGCCGAAGCCATCATGATGGACCTGATCCTGGATGGTAAGGCATCGCTGCAAAGCGCGCTGCGCCGGAGAAGTTCCTAAGCATGTGCGGCGCGAACCCATCGTGGAT
>JAYUAJ010000069.1:0-2427 GCA_043741375.1 Hyphomicrobiaceae bacterium
GCTGCGCCGTGATAACTTTTTACACGTATGTTCAAACGACCCCACGATGGCCACCCGCGGCAGCAGCACCCCAGTAACCGGACGCCATGCTGCGCTGCAGCACATCTCGGCTTGGGCCAAAGTGCGGACGAAGGTCCGACTTGATCAGACATCAGGCCACATCAGCGTGATACTGTCTCATCAGGGCACAATATTCTGGTTCATGCGGAAGAGATTTCCCGGATCGTAGTCGCGCTTTACCTTTTGCAGCTGGGCATAAGTTTCAGTACCTAACGCATCGCGAACGAGGTTGTCGCCTTCGCCGAGACCAGGGAAATTGAGGTACATCCGCCCTGTCGAATGGCGCTGCATGTCCTGCCAGGCGCCGCGCACCCAGCCGATATTGGCTGCGTCGTCGTTGGGCTTGCTCCAGATCGCATCAAGACTGAACATATAGGGCATGGAGCGGTCGCCGAACGCTGTCGCTCCTGCGGGCACGCGCTGGACAGCGCCGCCGAATTTCCAGATCGAGGCGAAGGTCATCTCCGACGGTCGCTTGGCCAGGTGCTCCGTAATTCCCGCAATGACTCCGTTGTCGAGCCCGCGCAAATAGGTTGATTTCCAATAGCAGCGGTCGCGGCCCTTGGGGAAGATGCCGTCATAGAGTGTTTGGAGCGTGCGGTACGGCATCCGTCCGCTGAAATCGAGCATCGGCTCGCTGAGCTCGCGCAAAGGCTGGGTGATGCGCTCGCCCACGTCCGCCGGGCCATCGTAAACGGTCGCGAGGAACAGCACCCGCCTGCCCCAGGTCGTCTCCGGATACGCCGGGTCCCTCGGAACCGTGGAGAATTCGGCGAGGCCGCTCACCTCGTCGGGGGCAGTCGCCATGTAGTCGCGCCATTTGGGAAGGATGTCCTTCGCGTGCTCCTCGGGGTAGCCCGGTGCGCAGAACATCATCTCCGATTGGATGGGATGGAGCCCGAACTCAAAGCTGACGACCACGCCGAAATTGCCGCCGCCGCCCTTCAGCGCCCACAGCAGTTCGGGGTTCTCGGTCTCGCTGGCACGGATCAAGCGGCCGTCGGCGGTAACGATGTCAGCAGCGACAACGTTGTCACAACTGAGCCCGCGCGTGCCGCGCAGCCAGCCGATGCCGCCAGACAGCGTGAGGCCCGCGACACCGGTCGCCGAGATCAAGCCGCCGGGCGTCGCGCGATGAAAGGGTGTGGTCGCTGCATCCACATCGGCCCAGGTGGCCCCACCGTCGACGAACGCACGCGAAAGGTCCGGTGCCACACGGACGCCGTTCATGTGGGAAAGGTCGATCATGAGCCCGCCATCGCACACCGCATAGCCGGCCACATTGTGTCCGCCGCTGCGCATGGCGACGGCGAGGCCGTTGTCACGGGCATAGCTGACCGAAGCCACGACATCGGCCGCATTGCGGCACCGCACGATCAGGGCGGGCCGCCGGTCGATCATGCCATTCCAGACGATACGGGTGGCGTCATAGGTGGGGTCGCCCGGTTCGAGCAGTTCACCGCGCAATACGGTCTTCAGGGTTTCGTGTGCCATGTCGGAGCCTCCTGTTGCTGAAACAGAGTCTAGCCCCGCTGGGCGACCGGCACTAAAGTCGAAAAAACGCAAAAACGGTCATTCCAGCCATGGCTGCTCCCGGCAAACGCATAAATGTTGCCATTCTCGCGGTGCCCGAGGTCACGGCTTCGACACTGTTCGGCATGTTCGACGTCTTCTCTTCGCCTGGCCGCGACTGGTCCTTCATCGTTTCCGGTGTCGCCGGCGAGCAGGCCATGCGGCCCTATATCGTCGCGCGCGATACGCAAGGTTTCCAGGCCGCCAACGGCATCTGGGTAAAGCCCGATTTCGCCTTCGCCGATTGCCCGCGTCCCGATATCGTCTGTATACCAGATTTCTTTGTCAATCCCGGTGAGAGTGTCGCCGGCCACTACCAACCTGAGGCGGATTGGCTGAAGGCGTGCCACGCGGGCGGCGCGATGATGGCAAGCGCCTGTGCGGGCGCCGTGCTGCTTGGCGAGGCTGGCCTGCTCACCAATTACGAGGCCACCATTCACTGGGGCTATGTCTCGACGCTGACCAACAATTATCCGGGCGTGCGTGTGCGCCTCGACCAATCGCTCATTCTGAGCGGCGAGGCGCAGCACATCATCATGGCAGGCGGCGGATCGAGCTGGCAGGATCTCGCGCTCTATCTCATTGCCCGCTTTGTCGGGCTAAAAGAGGCGATGGAAGTCGCCAAGGTCTACTTGCTGCAATGGCATGATCTCGGCCAGCAGCCCTTTGCCTCGCTGATGAGCCTGCGCCAAACCAAGG
The DNA here is from genome assembly GCA_043741375.1 of Hyphomicrobiaceae bacterium. GTDB lineage: Bacteria > Pseudomonadota > Alphaproteobacteria > Rhizobiales > Hyphomicrobiaceae > JANYHF01. Next base: position 2,332 of record JAYUAJ010000069.1, read on the forward strand.
ACGCCGTGGTCAACACTTGCCAGGAGTGGCTGGTGGAAAACTTCGCCAGCCCATCGCCGGTCGCGGGCATGGTCGCGAATTCGGGGATACCCGAAC
>JAYUAJ010000070.1:0-2427 GCA_043741375.1 Hyphomicrobiaceae bacterium
AGGCGCGGTCACTTCGGGCTTGACGTCAGGTGCGGCCCAGAGGCCCAGCATCACACCGTCACGCAGGGGAAGTATGGCGAAGTTGGGTGACGAAGAGACGATGGGTTTGCCCAAAAGGCCCGCATAAAACGCCGCGCTGGCCTCGGGCTTATCGACATAGAGCAAAACAAAACTGAAGTCGGACATGGGAGGCTCCTTGGCTGGACCCGGTTTTCGAGGCTGTCTCGTCCGGGGCAAAGCCACACTAGCGCCCGCTCATGCCAAATTCTGTCAGCAGTCGATCCTACTCGAGCACGCCCTCCTTCTCACGCCAGGCCTTCAGCAGCGCTCGCCGCCGCTTTGGCAGTCTTGCCGTCAGCGTCCGCAGCTTGCCGATGCGGTCGCAGCGGAAATGGCGGAAATCCTCGCGGGTCTCGCACCAGGCGACCAGCACGCGCACCTGGTCGAAGAAGGCGAGCGCGAACGGCCAGATCGTCCGCTGGCTGACGGCACCTTGTGCATCCGTGTAACCGATGACGAGTTTGCGCTCGGCCCGGATCGCCTCGCGCAAGGGGCCAAGGTTGATCTCGCTGCCAATGACCGGCGAGCCGGGGCCGACCATAACGCCCGCCGCGTCCAGCAGTTCGCGCAAGTCTTCCGGCATCACGGCGGAGATTTTGGCGAGTGCGTTCCGGGCGGCGGCCGCCATCGCCGTGTCAGCCCGTTTCGCCACCCATTGCGAGCCGAGCACGATGGCCTCAATTTCGTCGGGCGTGAACATCAGCGGCGGCAGCATGAAGCCAGGCCGCAGCACGAAGCCGACCCCCGCCTCGCCCTCGATATGGGCGCCTTGCGCCTTCAGCGTCTCGACATCGCGATAGAGCGTCCTGAGTGAGATGCCGAGTTCGTCAGCCAACACCTGCCCACTCACCGGCCGGCGATGGCGGCGCAGGACCTGGAGTAGATCGAGCAGACGATTGGCGCGGGACATACGGTGGCTCCGGAACAGTTTCGGAGCATAGTAGAGCCTGCCACCATATTTTGGCAGCAGGCAATACGAACGCAAGCACCCTTGTCACAAACCAAAGCACCCTGGATCCGGCGGATCAGACGCCCCTCCTACCCCTGAGCCATGCGGATGGCGGCGCGCAGGCGGTCGATGCCGAGGTAGGCCGTGGTGGTGGTCTGGCGTGTGCCGGCGAAACGGGAGCGGTTGATTTCGGTGCGCTGATAGATCTGCCACGGCAATTGCTGGCGCACGCGGCCGGAAGCGTAGTCCATGGTCACGAACACTCCGGCATTGGGCTCGGCGCGCGGCAGATAGAGGCCGATGCGGCTGTCGTGATGGGCCGCGACCACCTTAGCCGAGAATTCCGCCATGTCCGAGTCCATCCGCTCACTGAACAGAGGCGGCTGGTAGCTACCGATGGGCGGAATGATGAACACGGTCTTGGCCAGCAGTTCAGGCCGCTTGCGGATGACGTAGGACTCCTTCAGGCAATTCGCGGTGTGGCCGGGGATGGAGATGATCGCCGCCGCACGCTGGAACAGCGGCACGATCTTTTCTTCCCAGTCGGCCTCGAAATGAATGCGCGCGGCGCCCCATTTTTCGCCGCCTTCGCCAACGCAAACGGCACCGCGCCTGCCATCCACGTCGAGCGCGCGTGTCAGCACATCCTCAAAGCTCACCAACTCCGTCGGCCGCTGATCCATAAGGTTGGGAAATCGCACGGCACCGCCGAGGCTAAGTGGGCGCAGGAACAGGTAGAGATCCTTGGCGAGCTCGGCGCCGCCATCGGTCAGCTGCTGATAGTCGGCCGCGAACTGCTGGCTTTTGAGTTTGTGTTGGTGCTGCTTGGCGCGGGCTTCGCTCACCCGCCCGATCATGCGAAACAGGCCCATCGTCACTCTCCGTCAATGCCGGTGCAATCTGCCCCGCAGGATCTCGCACTGCTCAGCAATCGCTGTTGTTGGGGTCGCACGGCACGATTGCCTCGGGTAAGCGCAGGATCACGGTCTCGCCCGTGATGTCGGGACCGAGCGGGCCGCCAGGCAATGGATCATAAATTGGCGGCGGAAAATTATCGAAGTCAGATGGGTAGCGGTCGTAGATGCCGGCAATGTCATCAGGCGGCAGGAGTGGGAGTTCATAGACGTCAGGCTGAATGTCCGGAGGATAGGCGTCCGTGCCTTGCGACGGATCGATCGGTTGGACATCGGGCGCCAACTCCTGGCCGTCGTCGACGTCCGGACCGGTGCCGGTCTCCCGGCTAGGGTCGATACGCGGCTCGGGTCTGGGGACCCACGGCCTCCTGACTTCGAAGTGCGGCCGCAGATAGCCCACAGAAACGAGCGGCAGTCTTTGGCCGATGCTGAGCGCCGGAGCTGCGGCAATTTCAAATGGCTGGGCCGACGCAATATCGGGCGTCACAAAGGCCCACACAAGCA
>JAYUAJ010000071.1:0-2419 GCA_043741375.1 Hyphomicrobiaceae bacterium
CATCAATGAGAAACCGGCGCAACTCGTTCCGGTGGAAAAATACCACGCGATTTCCACGTGGCGTCATTCCTTCCAGCGGCTCGGCATAGCCAAGGGACTGCAACACCCGGTCGATACTCTCAATGTCGTTGGCAACGACGGCCAAGGCCTCCCTGAGGTTCATCGACTCCCCCCATTAGCTCCGCTCGCTTCCTGAGTAATCCGCTGATGGTGTGGTCATAGGTGTCTTGGGCCATGCTCTGTTGTGGCATTTGGGAGAAATGCAAACACCATCATATTTGGTTCTTTTGCTACGCAATGCCGCACTTTCCGCTACGCGTGCTGCGCAAGCTTGGTGGCTGGGACTCCTACAATGTGACCGAGGACGCCGATCTCGGCATGCGTCTGGCGCGCCACGGCTATCGCTCGCGGGTGCTGGCGACGCGCACCTATGAAGAAGCGCCCGCGACCTTTCGGGCCTGGCTGCCGCAACGCACCCGTTGGCTGAAAGGCTGGATGCAGACGTACATTGTGCACAGCCGCCGGCCGTCGCAAGATCTACAGGCGTTGGGCCCCCGGCGCTGGCTGGGCATGCACGCCCACTTTGCCGGCATCATATTGTCCTGCCTGCTCTATCCATTCAGCATCGGCCTCATGTCATTGCAGCTCTACCGCGGCGACCTCTTGCGGTTGGATGGCAGCTGGATCGAGCGGCTGCTATTGGCGGCGGCGCTGTTCAGCCTGCTGGCCGGCCACGGCATCGCCATCCTGCACGCCGCCGCCTCGGCCGTCGGCCGCAACCGTTGGGGACTGCTTCTGCAGCTCCCCACGATGCCCATCTACTGGCTGCTGATCTCATTGGCCGCCTACCGCGCCATGTTCCAGCTCGCCCGCAATCCCTTCCACTGGGAAAAGACCCCGCACGGCCAATCGCGCCGCGACACTCGCCCGCGTCCGCGCAAACGCGTCAGGCGGCGCTGAAGCCTGTTGCATTCCAGCAAAGAGTGGGCGATAACACGCGCCTTGGCGCTTGAGCCCATCGGGCTCTCGCTCACTGGATCGCGGGTGTAGCTCAGGGGTAGAGCATAACCTTGCCAAGGTTAGGGTCGAGGGTTCGAATCCCTTCGCCCGCTCCAGTTAGCTCTCCAATGACTAAGCGCGTTCTTCTACCCGTAGCGGTGAACCGTAGGGTGCAATAGCGAGCGCGTATTGCACCGCCGCGCCCACGTAGGTGCGTTACGGCTACGCCTGCCGCACCAAGACCAGAGCCTTGCCGTCCTGCGATGCGGCAGCACAAGTTGCGACGGCGTGCTCGATGGCGCGAAGATCGCGTAGTCCTTTGTACAGGGGTGGTACAGAGTGAACCACCGGCTGAACCGATGATTGGCTTGAGAGATTCATCTCGTCCGGAAGCTGATTGGGTCGAACCGTTACTGCGTGACATGGGAATCGCATGCGGCGAAGAGCAGTTTCGAGGCCGTCGCCAGGCTCGCAGACTTGGCTGTCATAGTTGGTTCGGGTGACGACGATTGACTCGCGTATTTCGATGCCACGCTCGTCGTCAATGAAGAGTACGATCTCCCTGCCACCTGGGATGAAAGGGATATACGGATGCGGCCCGTAGCTTCCTTCGCTCGCGAGGCCGAACTTCAGTCCTGTTCGCGTGATGCCAAGACGGGCTTTGGCGCGCGCCGCGTCTAACATGGTGCCGGCTCGTGGAGTTTCGCCAGTGAAGGTCCCATACGCGTCCGTGTCGATATCGTGAGGTACAACGAGTTCGGCGCCTAGGATGCGCGCGAACGGCTTTGCCAACGCGCGCTCCTTGGCGTGCATGGTGCCAAGTGCGATGCGTGCCCCATTGTAGGGGAGGGATGCGTCGGCCATGACGGTGGCTCAGAAACGTTCTGGGCGAACGACCGAAACGTCCGAGACCGTCACCAGGCCGATTTGCTTTCGAACAACGGCAAATACCTCGTCGAGAACCGCATCCACTTTGCCGGCGTCGACGATGCAGACGATGGCGGCCATCTGCCCGACCTCACTCACCTGCCCGCTGGCCGACCATTCGCCTGACTGGCCGCGGCCGGCAATCACCGGCAGCACCGAGTAGCCGGAGACACCGGCTTGGTCGAAGCGCTCCGTGACACGCCGCAGAAGGGGCATCTCGATGATGAGGTCGATACGCTTCTTCAGATGGGTCTGCATGATTGGCTCCTTCCGATTAATGGGTTTTCATGATGGCATTGGCGACCGCGATGTAGAGCGGGATTCCGAGCAAAAGGTTGAAGGGGAAAGTGACTCCGAGCGACATTGTTAGCGAGATTGCCGGGTTGGCCTCGGGCAAAGCGAGGCGCAGCGCCGCGGGCACAGCGATATAGGATGCTGACGCAGCCAACGTCATCAGAACGGCTGTTCCGCCGGGCGACAACCCTATGGCGAA
>JAYUAJ010000072.1:0-13336 GCA_043741375.1 Hyphomicrobiaceae bacterium
GTCGTCAATGTGTTTGGCTGCGGTGGCCGGCGCCATGGCCATCAGGGCGCCGTCGGCGTGCTCCACCACCAGCCCCGCCGCGATCAGCCGCTTCAGAGCATCCTCGGTATCGAAGGTGACATGCACGTTGAACTGCTGCGTCAAAAACTCTTCGATCGCCGCCTGGGCGTGGGACAGCTCATCACGCCGCACACTGGTTTTTGCGAGCAGCGCGTAAAGCAACAGCTCTTCCTTGATGTCCTCTTCCTCGGCCCGCTCGGTGAGCAGCGCCAGCGCGCCCTGGTTGCTGGAGATGTTGTGGAAATACAGGTTGCGCGTCACCTTCAGCATGTAGCGCGTGCGCTTCTGCACCACCTGGGCCACCTGCTGGCTGGCAGCTCCCGCCAACCCTAGCAGGGCCAGCGCCGCCCCGATCGGGGTCAGAGCCGCCGCGATGGCCTTGGTGATCATGCTGATCACGCCCATGCCGACGCCACCGCCGGCCGAGGCTCCGATAGTCATCTTGTCCTGCGAGCGCAGTTTTATGCGCGTGTTGGGGAAAATCACTTCGAGATCCGGGCGCGGCATGTCCTTGAACATTTTGATGTAGACATGGCCGTCGTCGACGTTCTTGGGCAGCGCTTTGCGGTGTTTGGCGAGCGTCTTGCGCGCCTTGGTATCGCTGACCCGCTCGGCGGTCATGATCTCCTTGACGCGTTGTTCCACCGGCTTCAGGCACAGCACCAGAAACACCCGCTGGAACACCGCGATCTCAACTGATTTCTTGCCGCGCAGACGGGCGGCCATATCTGGATGGACGGTTTCGCTGGCCTCGCCGCGCACGTAGAGAACGATCTCGGAGAATTCCTCGAGATTCACCTCCAGCTCAAGACCGTAAGGGTTTTCCTCATCAACCAGCGCTTGCAGCTTGCCGCGTGGGATCTCCTCGTAGTTGGCCCGCTCAAGCATGTTGCGCACGCGGCCGATAAAGGCCTGTTTGTGAGCTTCGCCTCCGGCGTCTGCCGCGATGGCGGTAGGTGCAATGTCGCGATCGGGATTGAACGGCTGATAGTCCTCGATGAGCCCAACAGCCTCATCGGCATAGTTCAGATGGCGCCAATGGGCCAGATAACGGAAACAGGTGCGCACAGTTGCCGGATCAAAGCCTGGCCAAAGGTCGGGCGCGGACAGAGTTTCCAGAATCGCGCGCCGCGACACCGGTATATAGCGGTCGCGCCGTACATAGGCGTCCGAGACCGGTAATAACACGGACACTTCGGGGCCGGCCGAAACCGCCGCCGTGCGGGCGTTCTTCCTCATCGGCATGACACGCTGCAGCATACGCCCCCGGGCTCCCTCGAAAATGCGGCCACGTTGCATAGCATAGGATGCCTTGGCCTCAAACGGCGCCGATGCCGCCCCATCACGACGTTCAATGCTCCGCACGCTCATTAGTACCGTGCCGCCGCTAACGTTACTATCGGGAGGAACCTTGCTGGCCTGGGGCGAGTTATCTGGTCGGCATGAGCCTTGCAGACGGTCCGTCCTGGCGGGGAGGCTGCCAAGCAATCCGAGTTGACACTTCGGATGCACTTTCGTAGTGCAACGCTTAGGTTGCATTGGCTTTTTTGGAGGTAATCCTTTGCCTTCCCGTGCGACCGCAGTTGCGTACTCAATTGAAAAAGGATGATCCATGTACAGAGTTATTTTGACCGCGCTCGGCATATCGTTGCTGACAACATTGCAGTTCCTCGGCGCCCCCAGCGCCAAGGCCAACGGACTGGCGTCGTTCTACGGTTATGATTTTGCCGGCCGGCTGACGGCCAACGGCGAGCGGTTCAACCCGCAAGCCATGACAGCGGCCAGCAAGACGCTGCCGTTCGGCACGCTGGTGCGCGTCACCAACCGTAACAACGGCCGCAGCGTCGTTGTGCGCATCAATGATCGCGGCCCCTACGTCGGCGGCCGTGTGATCGATTTGTCCTTGGGCGCGGCAAGCGTCGTCGGTATGCTGAACTCGGGCGTGGCTGCGGTCGATATCGCGATCATCGGCTCGGGCGCGCGCACGCTGGTTGCCTCGAACGCGCCGAAGCATCGCGCCAAGCTGGTTCAGGTGGCCGCTCGCGTGAAGCATCATCGCGCCAACGTCCAGGTAGCCAGCCTCGTCCGCCACAAGCACCACGCCAAGACGGTGCAGATCGCCAGCGTCAAGCACAAGCATAAGACCACGCTGGTCGCCCATACGCCGGCATCGGCGGTCAAGATCGCGCCTGCGAACTGATATCGACGCAGCCGCTGTTGGCTCTCACCACGCGCCGCCCGGCAACCGGCGGCGCGTTTTTTTGTCAGCGCGTCAGCCAGAGCGACAGCACTGGAAAAGCGATTAGCAGTGCCACGCGCGCAAATTCCGAGATCAGGAACGGCACCACGCCCTTGAAGGTTTCGAGCATCGGCACGTCCTTGGCGATGGAATGGATGACGAACACGTTCAGGCCGACCGGCGGGTGGATCAGCCCGAGTTCGACCACCACCAAGCTCAGCACCCCAAACCAGATCGCGACCTCCTCCGGCGGCATCCCCAAGGGCAGCGCCATCACCACCGGAAACAACACCGGCACCGTGAGCAGGATCATGCTCAGGCTATCCATTAGGCAACCGAGCAGAATGTAGATGACGACGATCCCGGCAATCACCAGCATGGGGTTGGCCGCGCCGGACCCAAGCAGTGCCGCCGCCTGATCGGTGAGATGGGTGCGGGCGAGAAAGGCATTGTAGACCTCCGCGCCGAGCAGGATCAGGAAGATCATGCCGGACTGTTCGGCCGTCTGCAGCAGCGCGCCCTTGATGTCGGCCCAGCGCGATCCGCCGATCCAGATTGCGGCAACGCCAGTCAGCGCCGCCCCGATGCTGGCGCCCTCGGTGGGTGTGAACAGGCTGTGGCGGAAGAAGAAGCTGCCGTTCATGCCGATGAAGACAATGGCAAAAATGGCGACCACCGGCCAGGTGGCGAGGACCGCAGCGAAACGCGCGGAGAACGGCCTTGGCGCGTGACCGGACGGCGCCCAGGCAGGCTTTACACGAACCGTGACAGCGATGACAGCCAAGAAGCCCGCGATGGCGATGGCCGCCGGGATGAACGCCGCCAGAAACAGTTTGGCGACATTCTGTTCGGTGAGGATGGCGTAGATCACCAACGGCACCGAGGGCGGCACCAGGATGCCAAGCGTTCCTCCGGCGGCAAGGACGCCGGTCGAGAGCGCGCCCGAATAGCCCACCTTGCGCATTTCGGGCAGCGCCACCTGGCCCATGGTGGCGGCGGTGGCGAGCGACGATCCGCAGATGGTCCCGAAGGCGGCGCAGGAGAGAACGGCCGCCATGGCAAGGCCGCCCCGATAATGCCCGACCAGCGCGTCCGCGCCCTGGAACAGCCTGGCCGATAGTCCTGATACGGTCGCTAGGCTCCCCATCAAAAGGAACAGCGGGATGACGGAAAAGGACGGATTGGCGAGGGTCTCGAAAGGCGTTTCGTTCAGGAACGCGAGATAGCGCTGCAGGCCATCGATGGCGATGAAGCCTGCCGATCCCACGGCCAGCATGGCAACGCCGATGGGCATGCGCAGGGCGAGCAGCGCCAGCAGGACGGCGAAACTGGCAAGGCCCATGACGGGTGGCGACATCAGTCGTCAGCCAGCGATGCACCGAACCCGGCGCGCAAGGGGCTGGCACGGTAGGTGCCGAGCAGACGCACTTCCTTGGTGAAGAACGACAGTTCCTCCATCGCCAGCGTCACTGAACGATCTCCCGGATGGCCTTCGATGTCGGCGTAGAACATGGTCGCCGAGAAGGTGCCGCCGAGCTGATAGGACTCCAGCTTAGTGATGTTGACGCCGTTGGTCGCGAACCCGCCAAGGGCCTTATAGAGCGCGGCAGGTACGTTGCGCACATTGAAAATGAAGCTGGTCACCCAGGCACCGTCGCCCGCCTTTGCGGCCATTGGCTCGCGCGCCAGGACCACGAAGCGCGTCGTGTTGTGCGCCTCGTCCTCCACGTCCTTGACCAGCACATCGAGGCCGTAGATGCCCGCCGCCAGGGGCGGGGCGAGAGCGGCCCGGGAAACCTCGTTCCATTCGGCGACCTCGCGCGCTGCGCCAGCCGTATCGCCGGTGATGTGCGCCCTCAGGCCGTGCTTGCGGATGATCTTGCGGCACTGGCCGAGCGCATGAACGTGGCTGTAGACGTCCTTGATGCCATCCAGCCTGGCGCCCTTGACGCCCATGAGGTGGAATCGGATGCGCAAGAAATGCTCGCCGACAATGGAGAGTCCGGCATTCGGCAAAAGGTGGTGCACGTCGGCGACGCGGCCGGCCAGAGTGTTCTCGATGGCGATCATGCCGCGATCGGCCTCGCTCGATTTCACTGCGGCCAGCGCGTCCTCGAATGTGGCGCAAGGCACCGGCTCGCAATCAGGAAACATCTCCAGCGCCGCGATGTGCGAATTGGCGCCCGGCTCACCCTGATAGGTCACGCGCAAGGGAGCGGGCTTGGCAGCGCGGCTGCCAACGGCTTTCGACGGCGACTTTGACATGATGTTGGAATTCCAGGGAATTTTGGTGCGATTTCCGAACCACGATTGTCATCCCGGACGCGCTGCAGCATTTTGGTTGGTGCAGCGCTGATCCGGGATCTCTCTTGGTTCCGGCACCGTTGCACCACGGCTCAGCCGATAGAGATCCCGGGTCAGCAGCGCACCGCCAAAACGCTGCGCTGCGCCCCGGGATGACAATGATGGTTCAGTGCGAAAAAACAGGCTCTAACGGGTCGCGGCCATCTCGCGGCGCGCGCGCTCCAGATCGGCCGGAGTATCGACACCCAGGGGAACGGTGTCAACGATCGCCACCTCGATGCGCATGCCGTCCTCCAGCGCGCGCAGCTGCTCCAGTTTTTCGCGCCGTTCCAGATGCGAGGGCGGTAGCGACACAAACCGTTCCAGCGCCACGCGCCGGTAGGCATAGATGCCGATGTGGTGATAAAGCGGACCGTCACCGTGCGGGGCTGTGGCGCGCGTGAAATAGAGCGCGCGCAACCAACCGGGCGAGCCCACCACGGGCGTGCCGACGACCTTCACAACATGCGCGGCCGTGCGGTCCGCATCATCCGTGATCAGCGCCGCCAGGGTGGTAATGTCCGGCCCCTTGCCCGCCGCCAGCATGGGCGCGAGGCAGGTTTCGATCAGGCGCGGCTCCAGCGTCGGCAGGTCGCCTTGCAGGTTCACCACCACCTCGACGTCGCCGTCGGGATCGAGCAGCGACACCGCCTCATAGACCCGGTCTGAGCCGCTCGGATGGCCGGCCCGCGTCAGAACCGCTTCGCCGCCGGCAGCCCGCACAACCTGCGCGATCTCCTCGGTATCGGTTGCAACCACCACCCGGCCGAGCCCGGCCTCCATGGCGCGTTTCCAGCAGTGCACAATCATCGGCGTGCCGGCGATATCGGCCAGGGGCTTGCCCGGCAGGCGCGTGGCCGCCATCCGGGCCGGAATTACCGTCAATGTCTGGGCCAACTGGATGGCACTCCCGCTGATGCATCAGGTCGCATGGCGCATGGTGGTAATAAGAGTAGGGATGGCTGGCAAGCGTGGTTGAATGTTGCGTGCTGGACGAGCGGTTGCGGGCGTCCAATCCCACCAAATCTGTGAAATTCAGCCTGAGGGTCGCCGTCGAGGTTTGACCCCCGGCGAGCCGAAGGTCTGGCGAACGATGCAATCCAACAATTTCAATACCTGGCTTGGCGCGATCCTGTCGGCGCTGCTGGTCATGTTCGCACTGCGGACGGTTATCGCCGAATCCAAGTCCGAGGGCGCGACGGAAAAGCCGGGCTACGAAGTGGCCGAAATGAAGGACGGCGCTGGCGGCAAGGCCGCGCCCGAGGCACCCAAGAAGGCCGATCCTCCGGTCGCGGTCGCCATGAAGACGACGGATATGGATGTCGGCAAGACCCTGACCAAGGCTTGCGCGGCTTGCCATTCGTTTGACAAGGGTGGTCCCAACAAGGTTGGACCCAACCTCTACAATATCGTTGGCCGCAAGGTCGCCAGCGCCGAGGGCTATACCTATTCGGACGCCATGAAGGCCAAGGGTGGCAACTGGGGCTTTGACGAACTGTATGCCTTCCTGGCCGCTCCCAAGGCCGTGGTACCCGGCACCAAGATGAGCTTCGCCGGCTACCCGAAGTTCGAGGACCGGGCCAACCTGCTGCTGTATCTCCACTCGCTGTCGGAAGCTCCGGTTGAGATGCCTAAGGGATAGGTTTCAAACGAATCCCGCGCGCCCATCCCACCCCGCCGGTCCGCCGGCGGGGTTGTCGTTTGTGGATGACGCAAAATTAACTAGGCGGCGGCGCTCTCACCCACCATTCTCATCAGGTGTATGCAAACTGCCGGGTGCCAACCCTTTTTCATCGGGACCTTCATGCGCAAGACCAGTTTTGTGACTGCGGTCGTCGCCGCGTTCCTCGCCACCGCCCCGGCTTATGCGGTCGACGAATGGCACCACGCTTTGTCGCTGGTCGGCACGCCGAAGTATGCTCCGGACTTTAAGCATTTCGACTGGGTGAATGCCGACGCGCCGAAGGGCGGCTCGGTGACCATGTCGGACAGCGATCCGTACGACTCGTTCAATATTCTCCCCCCAGGCTCCAATCCACCCTCCGCCATCGGATTGATCTACGACACGCTGCTGCAAAGTTCGCTCGACGAAGGGGCGACCGGCTATGGGTTGGTCGCCGAAGCGGTTTCATATCCTGAAGATCGCTCTTCGGCCACCTACCGGATGCGCAAAGAGGCGCGCTTCAACGACGGCACGCCGATGACGCCCGACGACGTGATCTGGAGTTTCGAGAAATCCAAGGACGTCAGCCCGTTTTACGCCCAGTACTACAAAAACGTGACCAAGGCCGAGAAGACCGGCGATAACGAGGTGACGTTTCGTTTCGACGTGAAGGGCAACCGCGAGTTGCCCCAAATCGTCGGCGAGTTCCCCATCCTGTCCAAGCAATGGTGGACGGGTAAGGACGCGAGCGGCGCCCCGCGCGATATCAGCAAGTCGACCATCGAAGTTCCGGTCGGCAGCGGTCCCTACCGCGTCAAGTCGCACGACACCGGTAAGAACGTGGTCTATGAGCGCGTCGCCGACTACTGGGCCAAGGATCTGCCATCCGTCAAAGGGATGTGGAACTTGGACACCATCCGCTTCACGACCTACAGCGATCCGAACGTCGAGTTCGAAGCCTTCAAGGCTGGCGAGGTCGAGTTCCGGCGCGAGAACAGTTCCAAGCGCTGGGCAACGCAATACGACTTCAAGGGCATCGTCTCGAAGGGCGCCAAGAAGGAACTTTATGCACTCAACATTCCCGAGGGCATGCAGGGCTTTGTGTTCAACTTGCGCCGGCCGCAGTTTGCCGACAGGCGCGTACGCGAAGCGCTGGGGCTCGCCTTCGACTTCGAGTGGTCGAACAAGAACTTGTTTTTTGATCAGTACACACGTAACGACAGCTACTTCAGCAATTCCGAACTAGGCTCGAAGGGTCTTCCGGCGGGCCGCGAGTTGGAAATCCTCAACGAGGTCAAGGACAAGGTTCCTCCGGAGGTCTTTACCAAGGAATTCAAGACACCGGTGAACAAGACGCCGGACGACCTGCGCGAACATCTGCGCACCGGACTGGCGCTGCTTAAGGACGCCGGTTGGGAGATCAAAAACGGCAACCTCGTCAACGCAAAGACCGGCGAGCCGATGAAATTGGAATTCCTGGTCAGCGACGACACCTTCGACCGCGTGGTCAATCCGTATTTCCAGAACCTGAAGCGGCTGGGCGTCAACGCAACGATCCGGCGCGTCGATGGCGCGCAGTACATCCAGAGGGTGCGTGCATTCGACTACGACATGCTGCTCAACTCGTTCGCCGAATCGGAGTCCCCCGGCAACGAGCAACGCGAATTCTGGGGGTCGGCGGCAGCGGACATTCAGGGGTCGCGCAACGTCTTAGGCGTCAAGGATCCAGCCATCGACAAGCTGGTCGACCACGTCATTCTGGCCAAGGACCGCGCCGAGTTGGTCGCGGCCTGCCATGCACTCGACCGCGTGCTGCTGTGGAACCACTTCCTGGTGCCGAACTGGTATCTGTCGGCCGCACGCATCGCCTATTGGGACAAATTCCGCCATCCGGAACATCCGCCGTCGCGCGATCCTGGTTTTCTGAACGTCTGGTGGTACGACAAGGACGCCGCGCCCAAAATCGATGCGTTGAAGGCGAAATGACATGGGTCGTCTGATTGCGGCCCTGTCGGGTGTTGTGTTGCTGCTGATTGGAGCCGGCGCGTCCAATGCTGCCCATCGTACTCATGGCCTGTCGATCTTCGGCGATCTCAAGTACCGGGCGGATTTCAAGCACTACAGCTACGTCAATCCCGAGGCACCCAAAGGCGGGAGCTTCCGCACCATTGGCCTGTCGGCCTCGCTCACCTTTGACAGCTTCAATCCCTACATCGTACGCGGCACTTCGGCCAAGGCGGCCGAGTTCCTCTCCGACAGCCTGATGGAACGCTCCTACGACGAGCCCGACGCGGTCTACGGGCTGGTCGCTGATTGGGCCGAGATTGCCGACGACAAGCGCTCGGTCACCTTCCACATCCGCTCCGAGGCCAAGTGGTCCGATGGCACGGCCATCACGGCGGAGGATTGCGCGTTCTCGCTGACGACGCTCAAGACCAAGGGCGATCCGCTCTTTGCACTGGCACTGCGTGATGTGACGGGTGCAGAGGCTCTCGATGCCCAGACCTTGCGCTATTCCTTCACCGGCGACAATGTCCGCGATCTGCCGATCCTGGTGGCCTCGCTGCCCGTGCTGTCCAAGGCCTATTACAGCGCCCACGATTTCGAAACGCCGTCGCTGGATGTTCCGCTAACCTCCGGTCCCTACAAGGTTGGAAAATTCGAAGCCAAGAGTTTTGTCACGTATGAGCGGCGTGCGGACTATTGGGGCAAGGACCTGCCGATCAACGTCGGGCGCTACAATTTTGACAGCCTCAAGCTGGACTACTACAGCGACCGCACGGCCGGGCTGGAGTCCTTCTTTGCCGGCGATCTCGATTTCCGTGAGGAGTTTTCCTCGCGCGATTGGGCGACGCGCTACGACACACCGCAGATCAAATCCGGCAGGATCATCCGCACGCTGCCGCCAGATCATTCGCCCTCGGGCACGCAAGGTTTCTTTTTCAATCTGCGCCTGCCCAAGTTTGCCGATAAGCGCACGCGCACCGCCCTCGACCTCGCCTTCGATTTCGAGTGGACGAAAAAGAATTTGTTCTACGGCTCCTACAAACGCACACAGAGCTATTTCGAGAACTCGCCCTTGAAGGCGATGGGCAAGCCGGGCCCTGAGGAACTGGCGCTGCTGGAACCCTTCCGGGCCGGTCTCCCGCCAGAAGTGTTCGGCGAGGCGACGGTGCCGGCCGTGAGCGATGGCACGGGTCAGGACCGGACCAATCTCGGTTTGGCGCGAGAGCTGCTGAAGGCCGCCGGCTGGGTGGTCAAGGACGGCAAGCTGGTCGATGCCAAGGGCGCGCCGTTCACCATCGAGTTCCTGCTGGAGGAGACCAGTTTCGAGCGCATTCTCGGGCCCTACGTCAAGAACCTGCAGGTGCTCGGCATTGCCGCCTCGATCCGCACCGTTGATCCCGCGCAATACGAGGAGCGGCAGCGGCGCTTCGATTTCGATGCGGTTTCGGCGCGCTACACCATGCGGCTGACGCCGGGCATAGAATTGCGCAACAGTTTCTCCTCGGCGGCCGCCGACAGTCCGAACAGCGCCAACCTGGCCGGCATCAAGGACAAGGTGGTGGACGCCCTGATCGAAAAGGTGGCGCTGGCGAAATCGCGCCCCGACCTGGAGGTCGCCGCCCACGCGCTCGACCGCGTGCTGCGGGCGAACCGCTACTGGGTGCCCGAGTGGTACAACGACGTCTCGCGCTACGCGTACTGGGACCGCTTCGCTTGGCCGGGGGAAAAGCCGCCGTATGCCCAAGGCCCCAGCGACAGCATCAATCGCGGCATCGTCGACATCTGGTGGTACGACAAGGACAAGGACGCAAAACTGGCCGGGAGGTAGACCGCATCGACTTCCCTCTCCCCGCCGTTTTGCGGGGAGAGGAGACCGCGTCTCGCAGGCGACCTTTTGGGAGCCCAGAGCCACGCGGTCGGTGAGGGGCGGCAACTGGCGCTGTACTGGGCGCAACAGAGCCGGAGCCAGTTGCCACCCCTCACCCCGGCCCTCTCCCCGTAACGACGGGGAGAGGGGGCTCGCTCCACGGGGAGCGGAGGAGAAAGACGAGAATGGCCTACTACATCGTCAAGCGCCTGCTGTTCATGATCCCGACCATCTTCGGCATGCTGCTGATGACATTCGCCATCATCCAGTTCGCTCCAGGCGGGCCGGTGGAGCAGATCGTGGCGCGGCTGCAAGGGCACGCCTCGGCCAACGCCGGGCTGGGCGGGGGCGGCAGCGACCTCGCCGCGGGCGCCCAATCGCAGGCCCAGGACGCTGGCTCGGGCGCCTATCGCGGCGCGCAGGGCATTGATCCGGCACTGATCGAGAAATTGCGCAAGCAGTATGGCCTCGACCGTCCCGCCCCTGAGCGCTTCTTCAAGATGGTCTACAATTTCGTCACGCTGGATTTCGGCGAGAGCTTCTTTGGCAAAGGCCCGGTGCTGCAGCTGATCAAGGATAAGCTGCCGGTCTCAATGACGCTGGGCCTATGGACGCTTATCCTCTCCTACGGCATCTCAATCCCGCTCGGCATCCGCAAGGCGGTGCATGACGGCTCGCGCTTCGACGTCTGGACCTCCTCAGCGGTCATCATCGGGTACGCCATCCCGGGCTTTCTGTTCGCGGTCCTGCTGATCATCCTGTTCGCCGGCGGCAACTACTGGAACATTTTCCCCCGCAAAGGTCTGGGGTCGGACAACTGGAACGAACTCAGCCTGATCGGCAAGGTGCTCGACTACCTTTGGCACATCGCTTTGCCAATTACGGCCATGGCGTTGGGCGGCTTTGCCTCGACCACGTTCCTGACCAAGAATTCGTTCCTGGATGAGATCAAGAAGCAATATGTCACCACGGCGCGCGCCAAGGGCTTGAACGAGCGCCAGGTGCTCTACGGGCACGTGTTTCGCAACGCCATGCTGATCGTGATCGCGGGGTTTCCTGCAGCGTTCTTCGGCGCGCTGGTGGAAGGCGCCTTGCTGATCGAGCGAACCTTTTCGCTGAACGGCCTCGGTCAGTTGGGCTACGAGGCGCTCAGGAGCCGCGACTATCCCATCATCTTTGCCACGCTCTACATCTTCGGCATCATCGGTTTGCTGCTGAGCTTGCTGTCGGACCTGGTCTATACCGTTGTCGATCCGCGCATCGACTTCGAGACCCGCGAAGTCTAGAGGAGCCGTAGGGTGGGCTGCGTCCTTGCGCGAAGCCCACCATGACACACGGGCCATTGCCGCGGTGAGCTTCGCGGAAAAGCTCAGCCCACCCTAAGGTAACGGTTCTGAGGTAGCAGACATGTTCTCGAACAGAGCGATGCGATGAATTTGGCCGATCTGACGACCGTGGCCAAGACAGCTGACACGCCCGCGCCCGTGTCCCCTGCGCCGTTGCCACCTGCGCCCTTAACGGCTTGGCTGCCGCCGCTTTCGCCCGCCAATCGGCGCCGCTGGGCGAACTTCCGCAACAACCGGCGCGGCTTCTGGAGCTTGTGGATTTTTCTCGCGCTGTTCACCATCAGCCTACCGGCGGAGTTCATCGCCAACGACCGCCCGCTGCTGATCGCGTACCAGGGCGCGCTCTATTCGCCCGTGCTGAAGGATTATCCCGAAACGACCTTTGGCGGCGACTTCGAAACCAACGCGCAATATCGCGACCCCTACATCCAGGACAAGATCCGCGCAGCTGGCGGATGGATCCTGTGGACGCCGATCCGCTACTCCTGGGATTCGGTGCTCAAGGAGCCGCCAGGGCCATTCCCGACGCCGCCAACTTGGTCGCTGAGCGCGGAGAAGGCCTGTTCGGGCTACGCGCAGGGCGCCGCCGACCCCAACTGCGGCGTCGGCAACTGGAATTGGCTCGGCACCGACGACAGCGGCCGCGATGTGTTTGCACGTATAATTTATGGCTTCCGGCTGTCGATAACCTTTGGCCTGTTGCTCAGCATCTTTGCCTCAATCATTGGCGTTATGGCGGGCGCCGTGCAGGGGTTCTTCGGCGGATGGGTGGACCTGCTGTTCCAGCGCTTCATCGAGATCTGGACCAGCATGCCGACCCTCTTCGTGTTGTTGATCCTCTCCACCGTTTTTGCCCAAGGCTTCTGGACCCTGCTCGGTATCCTGCTCGCCTTCAGCTGGACCAGCCTCGTACATTTCGTCCGTGCCGAGTTTTTGCGCGGGCGCAATCTCGAATATGTGCGCGCAGCGCGGGCGCTTGGGCTCAGCAACCTCACCATCATGGCCAAGCATATTTTGCCCAACGCCATGGTTGCCTCGGTGTCGATCATGCCGTTCATCGTCACCGGATCGATTTCCTCGCTGACGGCGCTGGATTATCTTGGGTTGGGACTTCCCGTCGGCCAGCCATCACTGGGCGAGCTCCTGCAGCAGGGCCAGAACAACATCACGTCGCCCTGGCTGGGCTTTACCGCGTTCTTCGTCATCGCCATCATGCTCAGCCTGCTGGTGTTCATCGGCGAAGCGGTGCGCGATGCCCTCGACCCGAGGAAGACATTTGTGTGAGTTCGGAGCGAAATTTCACGCAAATTCAACACATTCCGTTCGCACCGTGAACCCCGCATTGACCATCGTCCGCGCATAGTGGCCCTCGATAGCTCCGAGTAATACTCATGTTGCGCTGCCGCGTTACCGATATCGTCCATCTCGACCCGTCGCTGCGGGCGAACTGGAATGCGCTGAGGGCGGGCAACCCGGTGCTGGCGAGTCCCTATTTCGCTCCGGAGTTCTACGAGGCCGTGGCCAGCGTTACCCGCTCCGGCCGGCTGTTGGTCGCCGAGCAGGACGGGCGGATTGCAGGCCTCCTGCCGATGCAGCGCCGCGCGCCCGGCATCTTTGGTCCGATCGGCGGACCGCTGAACGATATCCACGGACTGGTCGCACCATCGGGATCAACGCTTAGCCCGGCCGATCTGATGGCAGCGGGCCAAGTCGGCATGATGACGCTGCGCCACGCCCCGATCGGGACCACGTCGCTCGGTTCCCGGTTCGGCGCGCCGCATGCGTTTCATGTCATGACGCTGGCGGGGGGC
>JAYUAJ010000073.1:0-5775 GCA_043741375.1 Hyphomicrobiaceae bacterium
GTGACCAGAACCGACCATACGAACAGCGGCATCTTGTGCATGGTCATGCCAGGCGCGCGCATGTTGAAGATGGTGGTGATGAAGTTGATGGCGCCGAGGATCGAGGAGGCGCCGGCGAGATGGAGCGAGAGAATCGCGAAGTCCATGGCCGGGCCGGGTGAACCCGAAGTCGAGAGCGGCGCATAGATGGTCCAGCCGCCGCCGACGCCCTGACCGCCCGAGTCGCCATCCACGAACATCGAGGTGACGAGCAGCGCCAACGAGGCCGGCAACAGCCAAAACGAAATGTTGTTCATGCGCGGGAAGGCCATGTCCGGCGCACCGATCATCAGCGGCACGAACCAATTGCCGAAACCGCCGATCATGGCCGGCATGACCATGAAGAACACCATGATCAGGCCGTGTCCGGTGACGTACACGTTATAGACGTGTGGGTCTTTGAAGTACTGCAGTCCCGGCTGCGCCAGCTCCAGGCGCATCATGATAGACAGATAGCCGCCAACCAGGCCCGCCGCGATCGCGAACAACAGATAGAGCGTTCCGATGTCTTTGTGGTTGGTTGAATACAACCACCGCGTGACGAAATTTGGATAGTCGCTGGCGCCATGATCGCCATGGCTGTCGTCAGCGTGCATCGTTTTTGCGTCCGCCATGTTCTGTCACCTCAATCGGGGCTTCGGGGTCGGGCCCGGCCCATCAAATCTTCAGTCGATCTCGTTCCCGCGCTAAGGGGCGCTGGGCTATTGCTTTACGGCCTCGGTCGCGCCCTTGTTCAGCGCCGCCACATTGGCGGCCGGTGCTGCCAGCGAGGCCTGGATGACCGCGCGCGCTTTGTCGTCGACGCCCTTGCCGCCGGTCTTCCGGATGTCCAGCCACTTGGCATAAACGTCATCGGAAACCACCCGCACTGCGATCGGCATGTAGGCGTGGTTGGCGCCGCACAGCTCCGAGCATACGCCATAGTAGATGCCGGCGCGATTGGCCTTGAACCAGGTTGCCGTGACGCGGCCGGGTACAGCATCCGACTTGACGCCGAATGAGGGCACATTCCAATTGTGTATGACGTCCTTGGCGGTGATCAGAACGTGCACCACCTTGTTCACCGGGACGACGATTTCATTGTCGACAGTGAGGGTGCGCGGGGCATCGATGCCCTTGGCGCGCATAGCGGCGGTGTCCTCGTCCTTGATCATGTAGCTATCGAAGCCGACGCCTTTGGTGTCCGGATAGTCGTAGGTCCAGTACCATTGAACGCCAGTGGCCTTGATGGTCACGTCGGGTTTGGGGAAGGTGTACTGGCTATAAAGCAAACGGAACGAGGGAACCGAAATGCCGACCAGGATCAGGATCGGGATCACCGTCCAGAGGATTTCCAGCGTCGTATTGTGATGAAAATACTGCGGCGTGGGATTGGCCTTATCGTTGAACTTGATCATCACATAGAGCAGCAGTGCCATGACGAACACGGTGACGGCGACCATCACCCAGAGCACGATGTTGTGGAACCATTGGACGTCCGTGAAAAGATCCGTCGCGGAGTCCTGGAAGCCAAGCTGGTAGTTCTCGGCACGCCCGAAGGCAGCGAATGCCGCCGGAGCCGCCGCCAGTGTCAGCGCCGCAGCCGCCACTCCCGCCGCCAAGTTCGAAAGCCGATTGCTGACCGTCATTCCAAAAGCTCCTCATTCCCGGCGTCGACAGCCCCGCAGCGAATCGGGGGCCATTGGCAGCATCAGCGGTCCGCTCGGACCGCCATCCCGCAGCAATAGTGGAGAAAACGCGAAACAGGCGACCATCTCACGCGCGAACGGCGCGGACACGACGGGCCATGCGATTGACTCTGCATCCTGCGAGAGGTCTTAGCGACCCTGCGGAAAGAACACCAAGGGACCAAGGGTCACAAGGTACAACCGCTGCGGCATATATTCGCGAGAGCGGTTGGTGACACGAACCTCATCTTCGGCCAATTGGCGCCGGCTCCGGGATTTGGGTCCCTGGCTGCCGAAGATGACGATCATGTCCCCACTCGCCCATAAATCGGAAACCGCCGGCACAGCGCAGTCGCCCGCTCCTTGACGCGGACCTCGACTGCCCCGTTCGCCTCCGCGCCGCCCTTAGCCAGCCCCTCCAGCACCTCGACGATCAGCGCCCCGACCTCGCGGAACTCAGCGACGCCAAACCCGCGCGTGGTGCCTGCCGGCGTGCCCAGCCGGATGCCGGACGTGATCATCGGCTTCTCGGTGTCAAACGGCACGCCGTTCTTGTTGCAGGTGATATGCGCGCGCCCCAGCGCCGCCTCCGCATCCTTGCCGTTGAGCTTCTTGGGCCGCAGATCGACGAGAATCAGATGCGTGTCGGTGCCGCCCGAGACCAGATCCAGCCCGGCCTTGTTCAGTACCTCGCCCAGCGCCTGGCAATTGGCCACGACCGCGTGGGCGTAGGTCTTGAACTCCGGCCGCAGCGCCTCGCCAAAGGCGACCGCCTTGGCCGCAATGGTGTGCATCAGTGGCCCGCCCTGGATGCCGGGAAAGATCGCCGAATTGATTTTCTTGGCGAGATCCTCGTCGTTGGTGAGGATCAACCCGCCGCGAGGCCCCCGCAGCGTTTTATGAGTTGTAGATGTCACCACATGCGCATGGGGGAAGGGGCTGGGATGCGCCCCACCGGCCACCAACCCCGCAATATGCGCCATATCCACCATCAGCAGCGCGCCGACCTTATCGGCGATCGCGCGGAAGCGGGCGAAATCCAAGGTGCGCGGATAGGCCGAGCCGCCAGCGATGATGACCTTCGGCTTGTGTTCCTTGGCGAGCTTTTCCACCTCATCCATATCGATGCGATGGTCCTGCCGGCGCACGGTGTAGCTGACGGGATGGAACCATTTGCCGGACTGGTTCACCGGCGAGCCGTGCGTGAGATGCCCGCCCGCAGCCAGGCTCAAGCCCAGATAGGTGTCGCCCGGCTTGATCACGGCGTTGAATACGGCTTGGTTCGCCTGCGAACCCGAATGCGGCTGCACATTGGCGAAACCGCAACCGAACAGCTGTTTCACGCGCTCAATGGCGAGATTCTCCGCGATGTCGACAAACTGGCAGCCGCCGTAATAGCGTTTCCCGGGATAACCCTCGGCATACTTGTTCGTCAGCACGCTGCCCGCCGCTTCGAGCACGGCGCGAGAAACGATGTTCTCGGACGCGATCAGCTCGATTTCGTCGCGCTGGCGCGTGAGTTCGAGGCCGATGGCCTTGGCGATTTCTGGATCGGCGACGGCGAGTGTTTCAGTGAAAAAACCGGGTTTGGTCATCGACATGGTGGGTCTAGCCTTCTTCTATTCAAATCGACACGACCTTCGGCGCCATCACCTTCTCCCATGGGAGAAGGTGCCCGAAGGGCGGATGAGGGGGGTAGCTGCCAGAGTGTGACGCACCGTCTGTGCAATACCGCATCAGCAACCCCCTCATCCGGCGCTGCGCGCGCCACCTTCTCCCCATGGGAGAAGGCAAGATGCGCCGAAATTCACATCCCAGGATAGACCGGACCGCCGCCGCCCTCAGGAACGGTCCAGGTGATGTTCTGGTTCGGGTCCTTGATATCGCAGGTTTTGCAGTGAACGCAATTTTGCGCGTTGATTTGGAACTTCTTGGCCCCGGCCCCATCGTCCACCCATTCGTAGACGCCCGCCGGGCAGTAGCGGTTTGACGGCCCAGCAAAGGCGCCAAACTCGCTGGACGCTTGAAGTCCCATATCGGCTACGCGCAAATGCACCGGCTGGTCTTCCTCGTGGTTCGTTCCGGAAAACGCGACGTTGGTCAGGCGGTCGAACGTCAGTTTGCCGTCGGCCTTGGGGTAGGCGATGGGCTTGAACCCGCTGGCTGGCTTTAGATACTCGTGATCGGCTTTGCGATGCTTCAGGGTGCCGACGCCGCCAGGAATGATCGTATTCAACCACATATCCGCGGCGCCGAGGCCGACGCCGAGGCGCGTGCCCCAACCCGACCACAGCGGTTTCACATTTCGCACCCGTCTGAGGTCGCGATAAGTCGAACTCTCCTTGTACGCCGCCGTGTAGCCGTCCAGCCGGTCATGCGCCCGCCCCGCCTGCAGCGCGTCGAAACAGGCCTCTCCCGCCATCATTCCGGTGAGGATCGCGTTATGCGAACCTTTAATGCGCGGCACGTTCACGAATCCGGCTGAGCAGCCAACCAGCGCCCCGCCCGGAAACACCAGCTCCGGCACCGACTGGAATCCGCCTTCAGTGATCGCGCGCGCGCCATAGGCGATGCGCTTGCCACCCTCAAAAGTGTCGCGGATGGCGGGATGCGTCTTCATCCGCTGAAATTCGTCATACGGCGAGAGATAGGGGTTCTCGTAGTTCAAGTGCACGACGAAGCCGACCGACACCAGGTTGGTTCCGAAATGGTACTGGAACGATCCGCCGCCCACGCCATCCGATAACGGCCAGCCCATGGTGTGCAGCACCAGCCCCGGCTTGTGCTTGCCCGGCGCCACCTCCCACAGCTCCTTCATGCCGAGCCCGTATTTCTGCGGGCTGCGGCCGGCATCGAGAGCGAACCGCTTGATCAGCGTCTTGGCCAATGACCCCCGCGCGCCCTCGGCGATGATGGTATACTTGGCCCGGATTTCCATGCCGCGGGCGAAGCTGGATTTCGGTTTACCGTCCTTGCTGACGCCCATATCGCCCGTGGCGACGCCGCCGACGGAGCCGTCCGAGTTGTAAAGCACTTCGGCGCCTGCAAACCCTGGAAAAATCTGCAGGCCTAGCGCTTCAGCCTGCTCGCCCAGCCATTTGCACACGGCGCCCAGGCTGACGATGTAGTTGCCGTGATTGCTCATCAGCGGCGGCATGGCGAAGTTGGGGACGCGCAACGACCCCGCTGGCCCTAGGTACAGGAACCGATCATCGGTGACTTCGGTCTCGATGGGCGCGCCCTTGGCCTTCCAGTCGGGGATCAGGGCGTTAATGCCGATGGGGTCGATGACGGCGCCCGAAAGAATGTGCGCTCCGACCTCGGCGCCCTTCTCGATCAGCACCACATTGAGTTCTAGGCCATGCGCCTGAGCTTGCTGCATCAGCCGGATGCCTGTCGCCAAACCTGCCGGCCCGCCGCCGACGATCACGACGTCGACATCCATGGCTTCGCGGGGCGGCAATGCAGCGTCGGTCATCAAAGTGTCCTTTGCGGGATTTCTGGACTTGTCGATAGGGGGCGGCCCTAAGCCCCGTCAAGCATTAGCCCGCCATTTGGCCCTGTTGAAAAGCCGCGGATGATGTGCATGAATGATATTGGGACAAATACGGAGGCTGCGACATGTTGCGTTGTTCGATGATGGCCTTTGGTGCGTTGGCGGTGTTTGTGTTTGCGGCTCCAGCCGGGGCTGCGAGTTTCAACTGCGGCAAGGCTAAAACGCCAACCGAGAAGGCGATCTGCGCCAAGCCGACGCTAAACATTCTCGACCAACGTATGGGCGGAAAATACAAAGCCCTGATCGGCCTGTTGGGCAAGGACTCAGCCCAGGCCAGCTCGGTTCGCGCCGAACAGGTCTGGTGGCTCGGCCAGCGTGACGGCTGCGGCAGCGATGCGGCCTGCCTGCGCGGCGCCATCGGCAACCGTATCAAGGAGCTCGACTCCTACACCGCCAAGGCGGCCGGCTGAGGCTGCATGGCCGACATTATCGACAGCGAAGTCGAGTCCTATCTGAGCTTTTGGCGCGACGCTGGGCTGACGGACGGCTTTTCAGCGGGTGCGACGGACTGGT
>JAYUAJ010000074.1:0-2415 GCA_043741375.1 Hyphomicrobiaceae bacterium
GTGTCAGGTCAGACGGCGTAATGGGAGAGGTACATGATCAAGTTTACACTAGCCGCACTTGCCGCTTCGACGATCCTCGCTGGATCGGCTTTGGCGGCCGGCGTCAAGCCCGCAATCGTCTATGATCTTGGCGGCAAGCACGACAAGTCCTTCAACGAAGGCGTCTACAATGGCGCCGTACGGTTCCAGAAGGAATCGGGCGTCAAGTTCCAGGATTTCGAGATCAAGAACGACAGCCAGCGCGAGCAGGCTCTGCGCAACTTCGCCTCCAAGGGATTTGATCCCATTCTGGCGGTCGGCTTCTCGCAGGCCCAGGCGCTTGAGAAAGTCGCCAAGGAGTTTCCAAAAACCCACTTTGGCATCATCGACATGGTGGTCGGCCAGCCGAACGTCGCCTCGGTGGTGTTCAAGGAGCAGGAAGGCAGCTATCTCGTCGGCATGCTCGCGGCCATGGCTTCCAAGACCGGCAAGGTCGGCTTTGTTGGCGGCATGGACATTCCGCTCATCCATCGCTTCGCCTGCGGCTACAAGGGTGGCGTGATGGCTGCCAACGCCAAGGCCACCGTGTTCGAGAACATGACCGGCACGACCGGCGCGGCCTGGAACGACCCCGTCAAGGGAGGCGAGCTGGCCAAGGCGCAGTTCGCGCAGGGCGCTGACGTCGTTTACCACGCCGCCGGCGGCACCGGCATTGGCGTGTTGCAGGCGGCGGCCGACGCCAAGAAGCTCGGCATCGGCGTCGACAGTAACCAGAACGGCATGCATCCCGGCAGCGTGCTCACCTCGATGCTGAAGCGTGTTGACGTGGCGACCTACTCGCTCTTCTCGGACGCCAAGAAGGGCAAATATGCCTCGGGCATCTCGGCCATGGGCCTTGCCGAAGGCGGCGTGGGCTGGGCGCTCGACGACAACAACAAGGCGCTGATCACGCCCGCCATGGCCGCCGCCGTGAAGCAGGCCGAAGCCGACATCAAGTCCGGCAAAATCCAGGTCCATGACTACATGGCCGATCAGAAGTGCCCCTACTAGTAACACGGTAGAAACGTAGGACCGTAGGTTGGGTTAGCGCGCCCATGCACCCAACCTAATAGAACCGGAGCGAATTCGCGCGTAACCCAACATCCGCCCGTGCGGCGTTGGGTTACGCGCGAAAGACCACCGGTTGCAAGCCATCACCGTTTGAGGCGCGCTAACCCAACCTACGCGGCGGTTTTGGTTGAAGCATGAACGCCCCAGCCCCCGCCATCGAACTGAAGAGCATCGACAAGCGTTTTGGCGCGGTCCACGCCAACAAGGCGATCTCACTTGCCATCCAGCCCGGAACGATCCACGGCATTGTGGGCGAAAACGGCGCCGGCAAATCGACCTTGATGTCGATCCTCTACGGATTTTATCAGGCCGATAGCGGACAAATTTTCGTCGATGGAACGGAGCGCAAGATCGCCCGCCCGAGCGACGCCATCGCGGCCGGCATCGGCATGGTGCACCAGCATTTCATGTTGGTCGAACCCTTCACGGTGCTGGAAAATGTCGTGCTCGGCGCCGAGGGCGGAGCGCGGCTGGACAAGGGCCTCGCCGCCGCTCGCGGTGCGCTGGAAAACCTCGGCAAAGCCTACAACATGTCAGTGCCGCTCGATACGCCCGTGGCCGAGCTGCCGGTTGGCGTGCAGCAACGTGTAGAGATCCTGAAAGCGCTCTACCGCGGCGCCGAGGTGCTGATCCTCGACGAGCCCACCGGTGTGTTGACGCCGAGCGAGGCGGACCATCTGTTCCGCGTGCTCGCCCAACTGCGCTCGCAGGGCAAAACGATTATTCTCATCACGCATAAGCTGCGCGAGATCATGGCGATTACGGACAAAGTCTCCGTCATGCGCCGTGGCGAACTGGTCGGTACGCTGACGACCAAGGAGACCACGCCAGCGGCGCTGGCCGAGATGATGGTCGGGCGGAAAGTGCTCTTGAAAGTGAGCAAGGGCGCGCACGCCCCCGGCCCGGTGGCGCTGGAAGTACGCGACCTCTCCGCCGCCGACGACCGCAAGGTAACGCGGCTGCGGGAAGTGAGCTTTTCCGTGCGTGAGGGCGAGATTGTCGGTATTGCGGGCGTCGCTGGCAACGGCCAGAGCGAATTGCTCGAAGTGCTCGCCGGCATTCGTCCGCGCACGGCGGGCGAGATCCTGATCGAGGGCAAACTCGTCCCTCGTCCCGATCCCGCCCAGCTGCGCCACGCCCGCTTCGCCCATGTGCCCGAAGACCGGCATCGCATGGGCCTTGTGATGCCGTTCGCCGCCTCCGAAAACATCCTGCTCGGCTATCAGGACGATCCGCGTCTCAGCCCGCGCGGCTTTCTCGACCGCCAGGCCGTGGAAGCCAACTGCGACGCCAACATGACCGCGTTCGATGTGCGCCCGCACGATG
>JAYUAJ010000075.1:0-5754 GCA_043741375.1 Hyphomicrobiaceae bacterium
ACGCAATCACCGCCGGCCCAGATTTTGGCAGCGCTGGTGCGGCGCTCGGCATCGACGCGGATCCGGCCGGCCTCGGTGGCCACCAATCCCTGCAGGGGATCGCCGGCAAACGTCTGCCCGATGGCCTTGAACACCATGTCGGCTTCGAAACGCACAGTCTCGGTTGAACCGTTCGTATACGCGCATTCTATCCCGGCCACGCGCCCGTTAGCGACCAGTATGTGCTTTGGCTGCAGCCAGTGCTTGATCCGCACACCCTTGGTCTGCGCCAGATCCTGCTCGTAGCCGCTGGCCTTCATGTGTTCCTTGCCACGGCGATAGACGATGGTGACATCCTCCGCGCCCAGCAGCTTGGATTGCACCGCCACGTCCACCGCCGTCATGCCGCCGCCGATCACAACCACTTTGCGCCCGACCGGCAGTTTCGATAACTCCTTGGACTGACGAAGCTCGCCGATGTATGTGATGGCGTCTTCGACGCCGGCTGCCGCTTCGCCCGGTACGCCCAGACCGTTCACGCCCGCCAGCCCCGCGCCGATGAACACGGCGTCGAAATCCTTCACCAGCTGGCTGAGTTGCACATCCCGGCCGAGCGTCTTGCCAGTCTCGATCTTGATGCCGCCGATCCCGAGGATGAACGCGATCTCGCGCTGCGCGAACGCATCGACGGTCTTATAGGCCGCGATCCCATACTCGTTCAGCCCACCGGATTTGTCCCGCGCCTCGAAAATGCTCGCCTCGTGCCCGTGCAGCGCCAGCCGGTGTGCGCAGGCCAGCCCCGCCGGTCCCGAGCCGATGACCGCAATGCGCTTGCCCGTCGGAGCCGCCCGCGTGAAGGGTTGCTCGCCAGCGGCCAGCAGCGCATCGGTGGCGAACCGCTGCAGTTGCCCGATCTTGACCGGCTTGCCCTCGGCCGCCTCGCGCACGCAGGCCTCCTCGCACAGCGTTTCTGTCGGGCACACCCGCGCGCACATGCCGCCGAGGATATTGGCGCTGAGAATGGTCTTGGCCGAACCCTTGGCGTTGCCGGCCGAAATCTGGCGGATGAACAGCGGAATATCGATGCCGGTCGGGCAGGCGTTCACGCACGGCGCGTCGTAGCAGAAATAGCAGCGATCCGCCTCGACGGCGGCCTCGTGCTTGGAGAGCGGCGGGTGCAGGTCGGCAAAATTCGCCGCGTACTGGTCGTTGGATAGAATTCCGGTCTTGATGCCGGACCCGTGACCGCTGTCTGCCGCCATTCTCGCGCGCTCCTTGGAAGGCTGCCGAACCCCATGGTGGCGCAAATGCCCGCGTATGGTCAAATGCCGAACGCAAGCTGGGCGACGCGGCAGCACTAAAGACGCATTTTGAGGTCCATGTGTGTTGCACGCCGCATTGCGCTGGCGTGGCGATCTTGTAATCTCCGGCGCAACCGGCTGGCCCATGGAGACCCCAATGTCTGAGACGGAACGCATCGCTTGGCTGAAGACCCAGGCCGCCAGCGGAGGCATCGGCCGGCGCGAATTCGTCCAGCTGGGGCTTGCGGCCGGGCTGAGCGTGGCGACCGCCGGCGATCTTTATGCGGCCAGCAAGAAGAAGAAAGATGCTGCGGCAGATTCTCCGCCAGCGCCGCCTCCCGGCCCCAAGCGCGGCGGCGAGTTCAAGATGGCGACAGCGGCGGGCAACTTCAAGGACGCCCTCGATCCAGGGACCTGGCGCAACGCCTTCATGGCGGACGTCGGCCAGATGGTTGGCAGCACGCTCGCCTCGGTCGACGCCAAGAACGTGCCGCAACCTGACCTCGCCCAATCTTTCGAGCCGTCCGACGGGGCCAAGAAATGGGTGTTCAAGCTCAAATCCGGCGTGGCCTTCCACAACGGCAAAACGCTGACCGCCGACGATGTGGTCGCAACCTACAACTACCACCGCGACCGCAAGAACAAATCGGCGGCGCGCTCGAACCTGGCGGGCATCGTCGATGTCAAGGCCGATGGCGCCAATCAGGTGGTGTTCACGCTGATCGAGCCGCACGCCGATTTTCCGTACGTGACCAGCGACATGCACTTGCCGATCTTTGCGGCCAAGGATGGCGGGATCGACTACGCCACGGCGTCGGGCACCGGCCCGTACGTGATGGAGGCGTTCAAGCCCGGCGTGAAGTTCGCCGCGCATCGCAACCCCAACTACCACAAGTCGGACGCCGCCTGGTTCGATACCGTCGAGATGCAGTTGATCGCCGATGCGCCCAAGCGCCACGCCGCCCTGCTGAACGGGACGGTGCACTACATCGACCAGGTCAATGTGCGCAACACCACCGACCTGAAGCATGACCGCAACGTCAGGATCACCGACGTGGCCGGCTTTGGGCACTATGTGGCGCCGATGAATTGTGGTGTGGCGCCGTTCTCCGACGTGAAGGTGCGCCAGGCCATCAAATGGGCCATCAACCGCGACGAGCTGGTCAAGCGCGTACGCGGCGGCTATGGCGCGGCCGGTAACGATGTGCCGCTGTCACCCAGCATGCGCTACGCGGCGCAAATCTCGCCCAAATACGGCTACGACCCGGAAAAGGCCAAGGCGCTGCTCCGGATCGCCGGCTTCAATGGATTGAAACTGAGCTTGTCGGCGTCCGACGCCGCGTTTCCGGGCGCGCTCGACGCCGCAGCCGCCATCAAAGCCTCGGCGCGCAAGGCCAACATCGACATCACCGTGGTCAACGAACCGGCCGAGGGCTACCACGACCTGGTGTGGATGAAGAAACCGTGGGTAATGTCCTACTGGAACGGCCGTGCCACCGCCGACTGGATGTTCTCGACCGCCTATTCCGACGATGCGCAGTGGAACGACAGTTCCTGGAAGTACCCCAAGTTCAATGACCTGCTGAAGGCCGCGCGCGCCGAACTGAACGACGCCAAGCGCGCCGAGAAATACCTCGAAATGCAGCAGATCCTGCACGACGACGGCGGCGCCCTGGTGCTGATGTTCGACAGCTACGTCTCGGCCCACTCCACCAAGGTCGCCCACGGCGACCTCAACAGCAACGCCGACCACGACGGCGGCAAGATCTTCGAACGCTGGTGGATGGTTTAGGGTCGGACGATTCAGCCAGGCCGGCGGTGTCTCGATTCGGATTTCAACCTGCGGCCAGGGAGGGGCAAGTTGTAGGGTGCGTTAGGCGCAGCCGTAACGCACCGTTCTGGCGCGCCGCTGGTGCAATACGCTGCGCTATTGCACCCTACGTTCACAGCCTTTGGTACCCTCGGGGTCATACTGGCGCCAGTTCCGTCCCCGACTGGCGTAGAGCAACTCAGCGGTTTGGCCCTGGAGGCGACAGAGATTGCAGTGCACAAGCCCGCACGAGCCAATACCGGGGGGAGTGGGGCGTGGATCACAAGACAAGCGGGCTGCTCAACGGATTGATTGGTGTATTGATTTTTAGCGGATCGCTGCCGGCGACCCGCGTGGCGGTGCTGCAGTTCGATCCGGTTTTCCTGACCGTTGCGCGGGCAGCGATTGCGGGCCTGCTGGGCCTAGCCCTGCTGCTGGCGTTCAGGCAGAAGCGGCCCGCGCGCACCGATGCCGTTCCGCTGACGATTGTCGCTTTGGGTGTGGTCGTCGGCTTTCCGCTGCTGACGGCGCTGGCGCTCCGGCACATCACCTCGGCGCATTCCGTCGTGTTTATCGGCCTGTTGCCGCTATCGACGGCGATCTTCGGCGTGCTGCGCGGCGGAGAGCATCCGCGACCGGCGTTCTGGATATTCTCAGCGCTCGGCAGCGCCCTGGTTGC
Source organism: Hyphomicrobiaceae bacterium (assembly GCA_043741375.1). Taxonomy (GTDB): domain Bacteria; phylum Pseudomonadota; class Alphaproteobacteria; order Rhizobiales; family Hyphomicrobiaceae; genus JANYHF01. The sequence goes on from JAYUAJ010000075.1 coordinate 3,770, forward strand.
CGGATTTGCACTGATACAAAGCGCATCCGCCTCGCCGATCGGCGACGCGCTGATGCTGGCGGCCATTGTCGTTTGCGGACTGGGGTATGCCGAAGGGGCCAAGCTGTCGCGCACGCTTGGTGGCTGGCAGGTCATTTCGTGGGCGCTAGTGCTCTCGCTGCCAGTGATGTTGCCGCTCGCGCTGGTCCTGACGCCACCCCTTGCCGGCATCGGCACGCCGGCGTGGTTGGGGCTTGCCTATGTATCCCTGTTCAGCATGCTGATCGGCTTCGTCTTCTGGTATCGCGGCCTGGCCGAAGGCGGCATCGCGGCCGTCGGGCAGTTGCAGCTGTTGCAGCCCTTCTTCGGCCTCGCGCTCGCGGCTGCGATGCTGCACGAAGAGGTGTCGTGGCTGATGCTCGCCGTCACCGTCGCAGTCATCCTATGCGTTGCAGCCGCACGCCGCTTCGCCGCCGTGCCCAGGCCGACGGCCCGTAGGGTGCATTAGACGCCTTCGCCGTATTGCACCGTTGCTCGGGGACGCTATCAGCGGAGTCTGTGTCGAAACGGTGCATTACGGCGAAGGCGTCTAATACACCCTACGCTGGCAGCGTCGCCAGACTGAGGCCGGCCACAGCAAAACGCCCGCGCTGTGACAAGCGCGGGCGTTTGTTCACTCAGCCGGTTCGGCTACGAGCGCGACGTTTCCAAGTCGCGGCTGCGGGCCGGCTTGGCGCTGGTCTCGCGGCGCGGTTCGGAGGGGCGGCGCAGAAAGGGGACGCTGGAGAGGTCGCTGCCATTGTTGTGCGACGGCTTGCGATCGGCGCCGGGCGAGGATTCGCGACGCCCCTCGGGGCGACCACGATGACCGGCCTCGCCTTGGGCGCGGCGCTCGCCGCCAGCATCACGGTGACGCTCGGCGGACGGGCGCTGCGTTGGTCGATTGGCCGGACGGCGCGTCTCGCCGGACCGCTCGGGACGGTCCGCATGCGGTGCGCGTTCGGGACGGCCGGGAGCGGCCGGGCGATCCGCACGGTTCTCGGCACGGTGCTCTGGACGCGGCGCACGATCTTCGGGGCGCGTGCGAGCTTCGGCCGGACGGCGCTCGCCGCCGGGTCGGCCCTGACCGCCGCGAGCACGCTGCTCACGCGGCGCGCCTTCCGAAGCGCCCGCCCCACGGCGGGCTGCGCCGCCCGGGCGGCCACGGCCAGCGCCGGGACGTCCGCCACGCGGCTCGCGGTCAGCAGGCATTGGGGTCTTGTCGGCAGTGAGGGCCGCATCGTTACGGCGATCCTCAGCGGTGATCTGCTGGCGCGTCAGGCGCTCGATATCGCGCAGCTGGCTGCGTTCGCCGCTGTCCACCAGCGAAATGGCCCGTCCCCTAGCGCCCGCACGCGCCGTGCGGCCAATGCGGTGCACGTAGCTTTCGGGCACATCAGGAAGTTCGAAATTGATCACGTGGCTGACCAGATCGACGTCGATACCGCGGGCGGCGATGTCGGTCGCGACCAGCACGCGGATCTGCGCTTGCTTGAACGCCCGCAGCGCCTGCTCGCGCTGGTTCTGGCTCTTGTTGCCGTGGATGGCGGCGACTTCGATGCCGGCGCTTTCCAGATGCGCGGCAACCTTGTCCGCCCCGCGCTTGGTGCGGGTGAAGACCAGGGTGCGGGTGAGATCGGCGTCCTTGAACAAATCCACCAGCAGCGCGCGCTTCTTGTTGGCTTCGATGTGGATGACGCTCTGCGTCACGCGCTCAACCGTGGTTGCTGAGGGAGCCACCGACACCTTCTGCGGATCACGCAGCAGTTCGCCGGCGAGCTTACCGATTTCGGTCGGCATGGTGGCCGAGAAGAACAGGTTCTGGCGTTTGACGGAAAGCTTGGCGACGATGCGCCGGATTGGCGGCAGGAAACCGAGATCGAGCATCTGGTCGGCCTCGTCGAGCACGAATATCTCGGTGCCTTTCAAGTCGCAATTGCCCTGCTGCATGTGGTCGAGCAAACGGC
>JAYUAJ010000076.1:0-2404 GCA_043741375.1 Hyphomicrobiaceae bacterium
GCGGGACGCGCATCGCTGGCGTACCGGGTGCCACGCGTCTCAGCTTCATCGGCCAGGACGCCTTCCTGGTGGCGAGTCATGCCGACGGCCTCTGGCTGGAGAACCTGATCATCGACGGCGCGCTCGAGCCGCTGGCGCCTGAGGTGACGGATGGCCTCCTGACGTTTGCCGATTGCACCAACCTCACGCTTCAGAACCTGACGATTGAGAGAAGCCTGCTCAATGGCCTGTCGTTGCGGCGGTGTTCGGGGCGGATTACCGGTTGCAAGGTTAACGCATGCGGCGCGACTGCCATCTTCAGCCTCGACGGCGCCGGCCTGACCATCAGTGCAAACGTGATCTCCGATATCGGTAACAACGGCATCCAAGTCTGGCGCTCTGAAACAGGCGAAGACGGCAGCGTCGTCTCAGGAAACCGCATCTCCAAGATCGCCGCGCGCGCCGGGGGCGATGGACCGAACGGCAACGGCGTAAACATATTCCGCGCCAGTCACGTGCGGGTCGCGGAAAATACCATCACCGATTGCGCGTTTTCGGGCGTTCGCGCCAATTCTGCCTCGAACTGTCAGATCACCGCCAATAGTATTGTCCGCATGGGCGAGGTCGCGATCTATGCCGAGTTTGCCTTCCAGGGCGCGGTGATCGCCAATAATATCGTTGATGGAGCCTCGGTCGGCATTTCCGTTACGAATTTCAACGAGGGCGGCCGCCTGGCGGCGGTCACCGGAAACCTGCTGCGCAACCTGCACCGCAAGTCGGCCAGCGGCGAGGACCAGGGCATCGGCATCTCTGTTGAGGCCGACACAAGCGTCTCGGGCAATGTCATCGAGGGCGCAGAGCGGATCGGCATCCAGGCCGGCTGGGGCGCGTTCCGCCGCGATATTGCGGTCACTGGCAATGTGGTGCGCGCTTCGTCCATAGGCATTGCGCTGGCGTCGGATGCCAGCGCCGGCGCGGTCCTGGTGGCGCAGAACCTGATTAGCGGCGCCAGCGATGGCGGCATCCGGATGATGGATCACGAGACGCCGGTCGGCGCCGATTTGTCCAGCAACGCCAACGGCCGCGCCGCCCCCGGAATCACGTTGCACGGCAACATCTCGTCTTAGTTCGGCAAGGCACGCGCGTCGCCGGGTTCGGCGGCGTTGCCTTTCAATCGGGTCACCAACAGCTCGCCGGCCGCCTCCAGGATTGGGTAGGCGACCGAGGTCAGGTGGCTGTTGATGCGTTTGAGATCGCGCACAATATCAAGATGAATGGCGCTGGTCTCGATGGACTCGGGGCGCCCCGCGCGTAGTCGTGCGAAGTGGCTGTTGGAGGAGTAGACCTCGGCCTCGCGCAGCAGCGGCTTTTCGTTCAGCAACTTGCGAGCGAGCCGCACGTCTCTGACGGTAAAGACGTTGAACGCCAGCTGCAGGTTGTCTCGCACGCGGCCGTGGAACTGACGCAACTCGTCCAGCCCTTCGCGCGAAAACACCAGTTTATGGCGGATTTTCTTGGCTGCCAGCTCCATCAAGTTTTTGTCGATAATGTCGCCGATGTGCTCGAGGTTGGTGATGAACGTCAGGATCTCGACAAACCGGGCGCTGTCCTCGCCTGACATGCCAGCGCTGGACACCTTCATCAGGTAGAGCTTGATCGCCTCGTGACGCCGGTCGACGTCATCGTCGGATTTCTCGATCTGCTTCATCAATCGGGCGTCGTCGCGCTCGAACACGGCCAGACTGTTGTCCAGCATGCGCGCAACCAAGTCGCCGACCGCCAGTGTCTCGCGCGTTGCTGCAGCCAGCGCCTCGGTTGGCGAGTCGATAAGCATGGCATCCAGATAGCGCGGTTGGCCCTGGTCGTCGCTGGCCGCGAGATCCGGAAAGCCCCAGCGACAGAGCCGGGCGATATGGGGCGTCAACGGAAGAAATAACGCTGCCGTCAGGAGGTTGAAGGCCGCGTGAAAGATCAGCACGGCATGGCCCGCAGACAGAGCGCTCAGCGGCCGCAACAGCGCGGCCGCGAAGGGTAGCAATGCCAAGAGGCAAAACACCGCCGTCGATGCGCGCATGAGCAGATTGCCGAACATCACGCGCCGCCCCGGCACAGGCGCAGCCAGCTGGTCTATGAACGGCGCGAGGCTGCCACCGACGTTGGCTCCGAGGACAAGCGCCAGAGACAACGGCAGCGTCACGACGCCCGAAGCGGCCAGCGACATCACCAGCACCACCGTCGACAGGCTGGAATGGGCAAGCCACGTAATGAGGGCGCCGAGCAGCAGCGCGAACAGCGGCTGACCTTCCAGCAGCCCTATCACCGTCGCCAGCTGCGGCGACTCGCGCAGAACGGCCGACGCCGTGCCGATGAGTTGCAGCGACAGCAACGTCAGGCCAACACCGATCCCGATGCGGGCGAGATTGCG
>JAYUAJ010000077.1:0-5741 GCA_043741375.1 Hyphomicrobiaceae bacterium
CGCAGGAATTCGTCGTGCTGTTTGCGGACTGTAATGTCGGCCACCAGCCCGACCAGCTGCGGGCGGCCATTGACTGTATCATAGTGCCGGCCGACCCCTTCGATCCAGCGGATGGCGCCGTCGTTTGTCCGCTTGATGCGGCATTCGAAACGCCAATCCGCCCCGGAAGCTACAGTTGCAGCGTAACTCGCTTTGATCGCCGCCTGGTCCTCAGGCACGACATGCTCGATGAAATCGGCAAATCCCCAATGCGCACGGGGCTGATCGTAGCCGAAAATCTGATCATGGAGCGGTGACCGCAAGGATTGGTCGGACTGAGGATCGAGCGCCCATTCACCGAGCCCGCTGGCATCGAGGGCAAACCGGTGCTGCGCTTCCCCGATGCGTAATTCTCCGCTTTGCAGAGCGACGCGGCTATCTAGGTTCCGATTGGAGTCTTCAAGCGTCCGATTTGCCGTCCTTAGCGCATTTGTCTGGCTCTTTAGAAGGGCAATAGCGCCGGTCGCCAGCCCCAGCGAAATCACAAAACCGGACAGCATAGCCGCGAGACCTGCATTTTGCAGGTACAGCTGGGTTCCTTTGCGCTGCGCGAGCAACACGGATTCAGCGCTCATGACATCAGAGATCGATTTGCGGATCGCGTCCATGGCTTGCTTGCCGGTATTGTCCTTGATCAAAGCCAGAGCATCACCGCGCCGCCCTGCCTTAGCGAGTTGAATTGTTTGGGCCAGCTTTGCGAGTTTGGATGTAACCTGACCATCAAGCGCAGTGAGCCTGTCTTGCTGCTCAGGATTATCGAGCGTGAGTCCACGAAGCGTTGATTGAAAAGCTGGAAGACGCCCCGTCGCCGCAAAGTACGGTTCAAGATAGGTGACGTCTTCTGTCACTAGAAACCCGCGTTGGCCGGTTTCCGCGTCGCGCATGGCGTCAAGCACATCTTGGGCGGCTGTACGCACTTCGTAAGTATGTGCAACGAGGTTTTGCGCCTGGTTGGCCGATTGGCGCAGCACGAAAGCGCCAAGCCCGCAGGCGACCAGCAAAGCAGACCCAGCAAGCAAGGCCGGCCGTTCCCACCGCCGCGCGCCAGCCCAACTGGCGGCGAGGTCCAACCGCGATTTGATCCCGGGCCAACGGCGCGGGATCATGCCCCACGCGAGGGCAACCAAACCGGTCCGGTCAAAACCCGCCATCCTTGCTCCTTTGCACAAGAGAATTTCGGGCGAGACGCCTATGATGACTGTGCCGCGTTCCTGTTGCGCCGGTCAAATCAATCGTCAACCAAGCGCTCGGTCTCCAATTTCATGACATGGCTGTGGCCGCGTCAGCGCGTCTGACGCGGCCAATTGAATGGATCGGAGTAACCGTTAGAGCTTCTTGTTGATGGCGTCTGCAACCGCGCTCGCGCCCTTCTTGACGGCGTCCTTGGTCTTGCCGAGCGCCACTTCGGCCTGGCCCTGGATCTCCTGAACCTTGCCTTCAACCTTGAGATTATCAGAGCCGACCACCTTGCCGACACCCTGCTTGATGGCGCCCATGGCCTGATCGGCTACGCCTTTGATCTTGTCGCCAGTGCTACTCATGAAACGATCCTCACGTGTTGCGAAAAGGCCAAGCTGGCCTGCGGGGATAACGCCCTCCGAGGGTGTTGGTTCCATCTTCGGATCGTTTTCTTTCCTGCCCCCATTGGAACCATGGCGAGGGAACCTTGGCGACCCCTGCGCGTTTAGCTGCTGTCAACGCCGCGCGCTTGCATCTTTTCAGCGCACAGGATGTGAGGAGTGTGTCATGCAAACCATCAGCTTTTTCTATGATGACTACAAAAAAGTGCAAAACGTACTGGCCGAACTTCAAAAATTTGACGTAGCCGCCAGTGCGACGAAACTGGTCGCCTGCGACGCGGACGAGCGCTATCGCGCGGCGCCCCTCACCCATACCATCCCTGATGACGCCATGGTTGGGGCCGCCATTGGCGGCGTGGCTGGCCTGGTGGCTGGCGCCATGGCGGCGATGGGGTCGCTCGAAGCCCCCGGGCTGGAAGCGTTGGCCACCATGGGACTTATGACCACGTCTGCCGCTGGAGGACTCGGCGGCGCCCTGATTGGGTGGCTCAGCGGTTCCCTGACACATCTGATCTACGCCAAGAGTGGCAGGCCCGGCAGCGGCACACTGATCAGTGTCCATACAAGCGACGAACAGGCCGGCTTTGTTGAAACGATTATGCGCAGAGGTTTAGCGACCAATCCATCAACCCGCCTCGGTGACTATCTGGAAACTGGTTGGGCGAAGGACGCTTCGCCGCGCGCTGTTGCGCCGCTTGCACCCAGATTTCACTCCGGCAATCTCCAATCGTTATCATCTGTATACAGTCATAAAACCATAGAAACAGAGAAAGAGAAACATCATGCACACGCTCCACGACCTGTTCCATGATCTGCTCAAAGATGTATATTTCGCCGAGAACGCCCTGCTCAAGGCGCTGCCAAAGATGGAGAAGGCGGCGACGTCGAAGGATTTGAAAAAGGCGTTCAGTGATCACCTTGATGAAACCAAAGGGCAGATCCAGCGCCTGGACAAAGTCTTCGCGCTTTTGGGCCAGAAGCCCGAAGGTAAGGAATGCCACGCCATCCTTGGGATCATTGCGGAAAGCGAGGAACTGATCGGCGAGAAACCGGCCCCGGCCGTTCTGGACGCAGGCCTGGTGGCCGATGCACAGGCCGTTGAGCACTACGAGATGGCTCGCTATGGCACGTTGCGCGCCTGGGCCGATTGCCTCGGAATGGCCGACGCGGCGCATCTTCTTGAGCAAACGTTGGCTCAGGAGAAGTCCGCTGACGCCAAACTGTCCGTGCTGGCGGTGTCCACCATAAATGATGCTTGTGAGAGCGGCAAAGACACCGACGATGCAACAGCAAGTCGCAAGACATCCAAATCGCCGGTGATGGCGCGGGACGGCGGCAAGGCGCATCCGGCAACTTAGGACGTTCCGCCGAGACATATAGAATTTCAGGGATTGACACTCGCGCCCGCAAAACTCTGTTCAAGGAGTTTTACGGGCGCGTTGCTAACAGAACTGCAGTACTAAGACTTACAGCATCGAGATCTATAGCGCCATGTCAAATATCTCGAACTGGCAGACCAAACCGGCCGTTTGCCAATCATAGTGGACTGTGCCGCCCCGTTGCCGAACCGCCATATCAAGCATCCGGTGGCCAAATCCGGTCATGACCGGCGCAACCGGTGGCGCCCCCCCTGTCTCGCGCCAGCAGAAAGCAATGCCTTGCCTGCCATCGGAGTTGGTTTGCGCCGCTGTGAAGGACACATGCCCGGACGGCACTTTAAGCGCGCCATATTTGAGCGCGTTGGTCAGCAATTCATGCACCAGCAAGGCCAGCGTCTGGGCGAAGGCTGGATTGATCATCACCGGCGGCATCGCAATGGAAATCGTGCTGCCGGCAGCATCCTGGGATGCGGCGACGACGCTTCGAACAAGTCGATCTAAACTGGCTTCGTTCCAATCGCTTCTGATCAGCTGATCGTGGGCGGCCGACATCGCACCGAGCCGGCTGTTGAACACTTCGACAAACGTCTCGGCTGCCCGGTCACCGCGGCTGCTCATGGCCGCCACGCTGTGAACAACGGAAAACACGTTCTTAACGCGATGCGACAGCTCGCCGACCAACAGCTGCCGCTCGCTCTCAATACGGTGGAAGTCGATTTCGTCCATGGCAATCGCCGCGAACTGGGAGAGGATCCGCTTCTCATGGGCGCCGAAATCGGGACGGGGCTTGATATCGTGGAGACAGAGCATTCCAAGCTTGTGGCCAGTCGCCGTAATCAGCGGCGCCCCGGCGTAGAAACGCAACTTGGGACCTGCAACCACGTATGGATGAGTTGCGAACCGTGGGTCGAGCAGGGTGTCCGCAACCACCATCGGTTCCTGGCTGTCGACCAGGATTGCGTGTGCGCAAAATCCCAGTTCACGATTGATCTGGGAAATGTCGGTGCCGATCGCCGACTTGAACCACTCGCGCGCCTCGTCCACCAGCGATAGCAGCACGATGGGGACGTCGAGCAACTCGGCAACCAAACGTGTGATCCGGTCGAACCGGCTGTCTTTGGTGGTGTCAAGAATACAGAAATGCCGCAATTGTTCGATGCGCTCAGCTTCGTTTTGCGGTTTTGGCGCTGGCACCGAGCCGTCAGCCAGCGGTGTCAGCATCTCGTTCATGAGCAGATCTCCGTTCCTGGCCGGCGCCCGGCGGTTGAGTGGGATCGAGGTCAGCTCAATCGCTCAATGTTTCGCCCGTAACATACAACAGGTCGGCTGGCAATTTTATCAATGCGCATAATGACGATAATGTTCAGAAATACAACGCGCCCACACCGAAGAGCGCGAGGCGATTGCTCGACCGATTCCGCACCGCAACCATTCCAGTGCAGCACACCCCTGGCTTGGAACCATTTCTGTGCCGGCGCGTTAGGCAATGAGAGCGGGTCCGCAGTCGCGAACGGCAAAATTGAAAGATTCACAATGTGCACTCCGATCAGTCGCCATGTCATGGTGGCCGCCATAGTCGTTGGCGCGCTGCCCGCTGTGTAGCCGGCCCAAGCAGCCGACACCGTGGTCAAAGTCACTTTGAGCGACACCACCGCCGATATCGATCTCAGCCTGAAGCTCGGCATGGCCCTCAAGGGCGTATTGGCAGTCCAGTAGTCATGAATGGCGCTCCAGCACAGCGGCTTCAAGCCGAAAAACAGTACCACAACGCCCTCGCCCGATGGGAAGGCGAGGGCGGCGCATTTGCCATAGCAATAGGAAGCCCACCGATGACCACTCCCAGACTCACGCAACGTTTCGAAGACCTAAAGCCCATGAAGTTGGCGCTTTCGGATACGATTCGAAAAGCAAGCATTGTCGATCTAAACCGCACGCTCGCCGATGCCATCGTGCTGCGAGACCTTTACGAAAAGCATCATTGGCAGGTGTCGGGTCCAACGTTTTACCAGCTGCATCTACTGTTCGATGCGCACCAGACGCAACAGAGCGAACTAATCGATCAAATCGCGGAGCGAATCATGCAACTCGGCGGTGTCAGCATCGCCATGGGTATTGATGCTGCCGAAGAAAGCGAGATCCCACGCCCGCCGCGCGACCGGGAGGCGCCCGCTGCACAGTTAGGGCGATTGCTGATCGCTCACGAGATCGTTCTGAGCTTTGCGCGGCACGCTGCCCGCCGTGCGTCGGAACACGGCGACGACGGCTCCAATGACCTCTTTGTCAGCGACGTCATCCGTCTGAACGAGAAGCAGGCCTGGTTTATCGCTGAGCATGTGAGCGATGCCAAACCCGCTTGATCGAGGCTGGCTCTACAGACTAAATGGTTCGCTACGCTTGAAAGGCGCTCATGAAATCTATCACCGGCCAGATATTCGGGCGTCGTGTGTTGCCACCACCGTGGAACGACATGGCGCCGGTGCGCGAAGAGTTGTTCGGCGTCGAGCGGCTTGAGCAGCATGCCGAAAGTCTAGCGGCGGCGCAGCGCGTGACGGCCACACCGCCGCGCGTTCCGTCATTGCGCACAAGGCTCAATGACAATGCCGCCTTTTTGCTGTCAGCGTACCGGGCGACCGCAGCAGAAGTGGAAGGCGGCCGCGGCGTCGTCCATGCCGCCGAGTGGCTGCTCGACAACTATCATCTTGTTGAGGAACAAATCCGTGAAATTCGCGACGATCTGCCGCCG
>JAYUAJ010000078.1:0-2397 GCA_043741375.1 Hyphomicrobiaceae bacterium
GCGGCAACGTCAGCACGATGGCGCTCGTCCCGCAGGTCGTCGACGCGGTGTCGCCCATCCCCGTGGTCGCAGCTGGCGGCATCTTCGACGGCCGCGGCATCGCCGCCGCGCTGGTGCTGGGTGCGGCCGGCGTCAACCTCGGCACGCGTTTCCTCGCCTCCAACGAGGCTCCCATCCCCGACGAGTGGAGGCAGGCAATTATCGCAGCCAAGTCGGAGGATACGATGAAGGCCGATGTCCTCAACGACATCAGCCCTCTACCCGGTACGGCCGGCTACAACACCGTCCTACGCTCTCTGCACACACCCTTCCTGGACGAATGGAGCGCCAAGCGCGAGGAGGCGCGCCGCGAGCGCGATCGCTTGCGTGGCCATGTCGTATCGACGCATCAGGCGGGCCGGCAGCACGAGACGCTGCTGACGGCCGGTCAGACCGCCGGAGGCATCACCGACATCCTGCCCGTGGCCGCGATCATGCGTCGCCTCGTCGCCGAGACTGAAGCAGCGCTATCGAGAACTTCGAGACCCAGATGACGACTGACGCGAAGCGGCCTCTCTTGGCGGCCGTCGCAACGGAGCGCATAACTTCGCAGTCCACCGGACCGGAGCTCGCCTAGCTCGCTCCGGCCGGTGACCGCGGCGTTATGCGGCATTGGACACCACACGGGATTCGCCTGCGATGGCCGTCATCGGCCAGTAGCCCCCATCGCGTCGGCGTGCCGCCCGAGCGTAGCCGCCTGCGACCAAAGCCCTAGCCCTTCCGCGCAATCGGGCCGACTCCGAGTCGGCTGCGGCGCGCAGATTACGACATACTGCGCCCGTACATCGAGCGAGAAATCCACGATGCGATGGTTCATGCTGCTCGTGCTGTTCCTTGTCCGTCTCGCGATGGGCTATCAGTTTCAGTCGGTCGCCTCGACGTCCGCGCAGCTGGTCGACGCATTCGGGCTCAGCTACGCCGAAGTCGGCACGCTGATCGGCCTTTTCCTTCTTCCCGGTGTCTTCATTGCCATTCCCAGCGGCGCGTTGACACGCGCGGTAGCCGACAAGAACTTGCTAATGCTCGGGGCAATGGCGATGGCGGTCGGTGCCTTCTTGATGGGATCCGCCACAAACCCGTCTGAACTCTATGCCGGCCGCGTAATCACCGGAGTCGGCGGAACGATCTTCAATGTGATTCTCACCAAGATGGTGACGGACTGGTTCATCGAGAAAGAGATCGTTCTCGCGCTTTCCGTGATGCTGACTGCTTGGCCGATCGGCATTGCGCTCGGACTGCTGATCCACGGTCCGGTCGCCGATGCCTATGGGTGGAGCTGGGCAATGTACATCGCAGCCATTGCGGCGTTAGCGGCTCTCGTCCTGACAGCTGCGTTCTATCGGGCACCTCCATCGTCCGCCACGACAACCAGTACGTCCCTGCGGTACGGACTGCCGTCGCGCGAGCTCGTCCACATCAGCATCGTCGGCCTTGGTTGGGCGCTTTACAACGCCGCTTTGATCACTGTGGTGAGCTTTGCTCCGGATGCGCTAGTCTCGGCCGGCTATGAACGCGGTGTTGCCCACTCCGTAGCGAGCCTGTTCATGTGGTCCATGTTGATCTCGCTCCCGCTTGGCGGGCGTTTGCTGGAATCGATCGGGTACATCACAGCGGCGACTACGCTGTCACTGCTGACAGCCGCGGGTTTGATCATTACCCTCTCCTTCGCGATCGCGCCCGTGGTGATGTTCGTTCTGCTGGGCGTTTTTGCAGGGATACCCGCAGGGGCGCTCATGTCCCTGTCGGCCGAGGCGGTCCGTCCCGAAAACAGGGGCCCGGGACTCGGAATTTTCTATACGTGGTACTACGCTGGCATGACCATGGCGCCTGTCATCGCGGGCTGGCTTCGGGATTGGAGCGGGAGTACGCAAGCGCCGGTGCTTTTCTCAGCGGTGCTCATGGCAAGTCCGGTGCTGTGTGTCTGGATACTGCGCATGTTGCAATCCAGCTGGCCCATCCGCGGTCTGGCGTCCGGAGCAAGGGGTGCGGGTTGAGCGCTCGCAGCGCCTAGCCCGATCGGTATTTTCGCTAGCTTGAGAATGACTGCTATGGGTCGAAAACGGACGCTGGATGCTGCTTCAAGCAAATGCCGCATAACCAGCCCATGCAGCGGACCCGCTCCGGCGGGCTTCGCCCGCCTGCGCGGGCCGCTGATGGGCGACGTTCGGTGGCACGATGGCGGCGCCCGGTCAATGTGCCAAGGACCGCTTCCGACTCAAAGCCGACGTTCCGCCGTAGACTTTGGGCGACGGGCGGCTGCGTGACAAGGAAGGGTCCAGTAAATGTCAGAGGGGAAATGGGATTGCGTGACGTGCCGCGTCGCGAGGGTCGGATTGGCTGGCCTATCCTCTAGGTTGA
>JAYUAJ010000079.1:0-5731 GCA_043741375.1 Hyphomicrobiaceae bacterium
GTCTACCGCGCCGAGCTGGACGATCCGGCCAAGGCCTTGCGCATCCGCACCGATCTGACGCGCGGCAGCGCAGGGCCGTCGACGGCGGCGAACTAGAGCGCTTGCGTCCGCTGGTGGCAATCGGCCACGCTCCACAAAGAAAACATCCCGCCACGTTTGCGCCACATTGCGTTTCCCGCGCAACCTGTGCGAGCGTCGCTCGATGGTCGGCATGAGGGACATGCGCTGAACCATTGCGGGGTAGGGGCATGTGGCAGAACTATAGCTTTGCGGTGCGCGATGGGGCGGTGCTGTCAGCCCGCCGCTATTCCAGCGGCCGCAACAGCCGGCGGCCAATGCTGTGCTTGGCTGCGTTGGGCGGTAACGGGGCCCAGTTCGATGTCCTGGCGCGCGCCCTAAGCACGGCCGGTCCCGAGCAGCGCGACGTTTTCACCATCGACATGCACGGCCGCGGGCGCTCCGAACGGGGCGGGCGCAGGAGCGAAGCTTCGCTGCTCTCGGACGCCGAGGATGCGCTGGATTTCATGACCCTCACCGGCCTGAAGCAGACCGTGTTGTTGGGCTCGGGCCATGGCGGGCAGGTCGCCATGCTGATGGCGGTGCTGCGTCCGGCCGCCATCTCGGCCCTGGTGCTCAACGATGCCGCGCCCGAGTTCGAGGCCGAGGGCGTGGCGCGGGTGGTCGGCGAGATCGCCAGTCTGCCGGTGCCCGCCAGTTTCGCCGATGCCGCCCACATGCTGCACCAGATGCAAGCGGCCACCTATCCACGACTGGGGCGGGACGACTGGATCGAGCTCGCCCGGGCCCAGTATCCCGACGTGAATGGCAAGCCGGGCCGGCCCTGCGATCCCGAGCTCAGCAGGCATTTTTCCCTCACTGGAAGTGGCGAAGTGCGGCTGTCACTGTGGAGCCAGTTTGTCGCCATCCGTCGCGTTCCCGTCCTGCTGCTGCGTGGTGAACTCTCGCATATGCTCAGCAAGGCAACCTTGGCGCGCATGGTGGACCTGCACCCCCGGCTGGAGGTCGTGAAGGTGATGGGCGAGGGGCATCCGCCGCTGCTGCGCGATCGCGCATCGCAAGGGGCAATCGCGCAGTTCCTGGCGCGTGGCGAGTACGCGGACCAGCGCCCCGAGCCGCAGCTTAAGGCTGTGGCCTAAACCGGCGGCCGGTCGGAGGGGTCAATCTGTGCTCAACTCCCACAAAGCGTTTGCGAGCACGCGAGCACCGTTTACGGCGCTTGCCACATCGATGCTCTCCGCCGCGCTGTGGCTGACGCCCTCGTGGCACGGAATGAATATGATCCCGCTCGGGCAGCGGTCGACAAAGTTTTTGGCGTCGTGACCGCCTTGGGACACCAGCGGCATTGTGGTTAAATTCAAGCGCCGCGCGGCGGTGTCGCACGCCGCCTGAATGCGCGGATGAAACTGGAGCGAAGGCGTCGCTGCGACTTCCATCATGGTGAAACTGCACGGTCCCTTCTCGCTCTCGCAGACCAGCCGGATGGCGTTGCCCAGGCGTGCCAGCACCGTGCAATCGGTATGGCGGATATCGGCGCTGAAGGTGGTTGCGCGCGGCACCACCGAGGGCGCATTCGGCTCGACACTGAGCTCACCGACCGTGAACGTGACATCGGGCGCAGCGAAGAGATCTTCCAGCGCTCCGATAATCCGGACTGTTGCGCTGAGCGCATCCCGCCTGTGCCCGCGCGGCATGCTGCCGGCATGGGCCGCCTCACCTTCGACGCGCACCTGGTAACGGCGCATCCCCTGCATCGCCGTAACGATGCCAATCTGCCTCGCACGCTCATCGAGCTGCGGCCCCTGTTCCAGATGAGCCTCGAGATAGGCGGCGGCCGGAAATCGAGGCGTATCGTGCGACAGCTCCGGCGCCGCAGCACGCCATGCCGCCAGCCCCTCGGCAACGCTCACGCCGTCCTGATCTTGGATTTCTAGGAACTGTGACAGCTGTTCCCGACCGGCAAACACCGCCGACCCCATGTAGCCAGGTCTGAAGCGTACGCCCTCGCCATTCATCCAGGCCGCCGCAACAATCGGCCGGCGTGGCTTCGCGCCGGTGGCAGCGATGGCGGCCAGGGCTTCCAGCGCAGCCACCATGCCGTAGGCGCCCGAGTACCGGCCGCCATCGGGTTGGCTGTCGAGATAGGACCCGGTAAGCACCGGCGCGGCATCGTCCGCAGCGCCAGCAAGTCGCAAGAATAGGTTGCCGGCCGGATCGCTGGACAGGCCCAGGCCGGCCTCCAGCCCCCAGGCCATCAACTGGCGCCGGGCCGCAAATTCGGCCTCCGATAGCGCCAGCCGATGCACCCCACCTTGGGCGGTTGCGCCGTGCTTGGCCAGCGCAGCCAGTCGTTGCCAAAGCCGCGCGCCGTCAATGTCAATAGGCGCAGAAAGCGGGCTCGGAGGCGTTGGTTCAGGGGGCTCAGTCATGAGTTTGGATTGGACTGCGGTTTCGGGAAGGCACCAATCCGGGCGGCCAAGACGCCATGCGCTCGGAACCAATGAACTCACGCGCAGCCCAATTAACCAGCTCACGAATACTATCTATGCGTTTTCACGCCGGGCGACAGAGCGACCGCTCCGAATACCTTAGATGACAACCGCGTTCCGAGAACCTGGGACTGCTCCTAGGCGGAAATGCAATTGCGGCAATGACTCGCAATAAGGACTCCGATATCGCACTCAGTGTGCGAACGGGTTCCACGATGGCGAGGCCAAAAGACCAGCGATGTCGGGCGCGATCACGTTGTACAGCGCGATGCAGCCCCATAGGCCGATGGCGAGTATGACCACCGCCGGGATCGCCGCGATGGCCAGTTTGACCAGCTGCCAGACCATGCTGACAAAGGGAATTTTCACGGCGGTGATCATCACAGGTTGGATATCGGGTACAAATGGCAGCGGGTCGCGGCGCGACGGGGCGCCCACAGTTAGGGCGGCCGGCGCGGCGGGTGAAAAATCGGTCTCGGCCGGGCGTTGAAAGATGATTTTTGCGTGCGGCATTGTTGCAACCTGAAGGAGGCGCCCGTATCAGTTGATCGATCGCCAAGGTCAGTACCACGTGGCTCGCGACCGCAGCCACGAGTTCCGGTCAACAAGGCAAACGGCGACGCGTTCGTTTTTGGGTGAGAAAAGGCCGTCGCCATGGATTTGAAACGTCTTATACGTACCATTCCCGACTATCCCAAGCCGGGCATCCTGTTTCGCGACATCACCACCTTGCTGGGAGACGCCGAGGGGTTCCGCGAGGCGGTCAAGGCGCTGGCAGAGCCGTTCGAGACCAGGCGCATCCAGGCGGTGGCCGGCATCGAGGCGCGCGGCTTTATCCTCGGCGGCGCGGTAGCGGACCGGCTGGGGACTGGCTTCGTGCCCATCCGCAAGAAAGGCAAGCTGCCGGGCAAAACCATCGGCCAGGACTATACGCTGGAATACGGCGTGGACGTTATCGAGATGCACGAGGACGCCATCGACCCGGGCGAGCGGATCCTGCTCATCGACGACCTGATCGCCACCGGCGGTACGGCCGAAGCAGCGGCCAAGCTCATCCGCAAATCGGGCGGGGAACTGGTTGGCGCGGCCTTCGTCATCGATCTTCCCGAACTGGGCGGCATCAAGCGCCTGCGCGCGCTAAACATTGATTGCCACGCCCTGCTGGCGTTCGAGGGACACTGATGCGCATTCACGGCCGCGCCTATCGCACCATCTGGCTTAGCGACGACTGCTGGTCTGTGGAGGTGATCGAGCAGACGCTGCTGCCGCACCGCTTCGAGACCGTCACCCTGAAAACCGTCGAAGCCGCCGCCATCGCCATCAAGACCATGCAGGTGCGCGGCGCGCCGCTGATCGGGGCGACCGCCGCCTATGGCCTGGCGCTGGCGATGCGCGCGGAAGCGTCCGACGCGGCGCTGGCGAAGGCGATATCCTACTTGGCCTCCCAACGCCCGACTGCCGTAAACCTGCGCTGGGCGCTGGAAGAGATGCGCAAGGTTTTAGGCCCGCTGGCGCCGGGCGCCCGCGTGGCGGCGGCCTACGCCAAAGCGGCCGCGATATGCGACGACGACGTGGAAAACTGCCGGATGATCGGCGTCCACGGCCTGCCGATCATCGAGGCGCTAGCTGCGAAAAAGCGCCCCGGCGAACCCGTCAACATTCTCACCCACTGCAACGCCGGCTGGCTCGCCTGCGTCGACTGGGGCACGGCGACGTCTCCCATCTATCAGGCGCACGACAAGGGCGTGAACCTGCACGTCTGGGTGGACGAAACCCGCCCGCGCAACCAGGGCGCCTCCTTGACGGCCTACGAGCTCGGCGCCCACGGCGTCCCCCACACCCTCATCGTCGACAACGCCGGCGGCCACCTGATGCAGCGCGGAAAAGTGGATATGTGCATCGTCGGCACGGACCGCGTCACGGCCAACGGCGACGTGGCGAACAAGATCGGGACGTATCTGAAGGCGCTGGCGGCGAAGGACAATGGCGTGCCGTTCCATGTGGCGTTGCCGGGGTCCACGGTGGATTGGGAGCTGGATGATGGGCGGAAGATCGAGATCGAGGAGCGGTCCGGCGACGAGGTGCTGAAGATGGCCGGACGGCTGGCGGATGGCAGCGTCGCGACGGTGGAGATCGCCGCCCCCGGCAGCCCGGCGGCCAACCCGGCGTTTGATGTGACGCCGGCGCGGCTGGTGACGGGGCTGGTGACGGAGCGGGGGGTGTGTCAGGCGAGTAGGGAGGGGTTGCGGGGGGTGTTTGGGTAGGTTGGGTTAGCGCCTTTTTGCGCGTAACCCAACATGGGCACGGGAATGTTGGGTTACGCGCGGAATTGGCCGCGAGTACAGACCGCAAGTATCGTGGCCGCGCTAACCCAACCTACACCCGCTCTTCCCGCGTAAGTTGGGGAGAGGGAATTCGCGCGGGCAGCACCTCGCCACCAACCCCTTACCCCTCCACCCTCAAAAACTCCGCCACGCACCAGATGAACGGACGATAGCTCGCAAACCCGCTGATCTCCTCCCGCTGATGATCGATCACCCGCGCTATGCCCGGTAGTGCCCGCTTGAACGCCTCGAAAGCATCGATCAGGTGGCGCGGGCCGGGGAGGAGTTTTCCGGACGGGTCGGCGTGGAGAAAATCGCGGACGATCTTGATGACCTTGGCAGGCTTATTTTTGTGCGCAGACGGATCGTTGCCGCCGAGGTCGGAGAGATAGGCGGGCAGCCGGTAGGGTTCGGCGACCATGATCTTGATGCTGTCATTCTCGCGCTTGCGGCCAAAGCGCTTAGCGCCGATGGCCAGCCCCAGCTCAAACGGCATGTTGAACCGGGGCAGTTCGTTTGGGCCAACCTCGATGCGCGAGAGATCGTGGATCGACCGGCGGCTCGACCGGATCAGCCGGTCCAGTTTTTCGATGCGGATGTCGCCGCTATCGTCTTCTTCGAGAGCGCAACGGACACGGTAGCCGCAGGCGGAAATGGTAAAAACCAGGGCTTCGAAGAGCGGCTCATAGGTCTCGTCAAACGGCACGTTGACGAAGACGCAGAGCTGGTCGCGAGTCACTCGGTCGTTCGGCGTTTCTCAAGGGCGGCGGTTGCCTCCCGGATGGCTGCACGGATTTTGGCGACGGTTACGCCTTTCGGCCTGACAGCCGGGTCAACGATGCGCACACCGAGGAAGCGGCCGGACGTAGATGTGCGGATGGTCTTCGTGCTTGCGGCGGT
>JAYUAJ010000080.1:0-5729 GCA_043741375.1 Hyphomicrobiaceae bacterium
TCATGATGCGCTGCTGGCCGCCCCACATTTCCATGACCGCAGATGCATGACGAGGATTTGGGGGCCAAAATTCAGCGGGCATACCGCGCTGAACGGCCAGCAGCACCTGTCCAGATGGGAGCGCCTGCGCCGCCAGAACTGCGTTTTTGAACTCCAGTGCTTCCCGGATCGCATCCAACGCGTGCTCCCAGCTCTGCGGTTCGATGGCGCAATCGTACAAACAACCAATCAACTCGGAAACGCGGGCGGCCGAGAGAAAATCCTGCATTGGGCTGCTTTCCTGCCAAACGTCGCCGCAGAAACGGTTCGAGCGCCCCACTGCGACGCACTCACCATTATCCAACCCGCCGGCCCTGTCTTGGACGGGAGCGCACACATACGCCCTTGTGAAGAGTACGCAATCGCCCAATGGACAGCCTAAGGCGCGAGGCCTAGGGTTTTCACGAGCCTAAACAGATGAGCGTCCCCCGATGACCGCCCACATTCTGTCTGTGCCCAACCGAGGGCTTGACGTTTGGCGCGAGGATGTCGGCCGCGGGCTGTTCAAGTTGGACTTCAAGCCGCACGAAAATGCGCCTTTTCGTGCCAGGATCATGCCGGTGTGCGCCGAGGTGGGCCTGATGCGCATGGCGATGTCGCCAGGCCACACCGTCCGGGATCAGGACTTGATCCGCACGGATCCGCGCGACTTTTTCGGTATAGCCGTTGCGCTTCGCGGTCAGATTGACGCGACACATCGCGGCCAAAAGGTGCGCCTGAAACAAGGTGAGGCCATCATCCTGCGCAGTGGGCAAATCGGCAGCGTCGGTTCAGAGGGCGCCTTCGACCATTACTCGATGGCCATCGGGGTTTCTGAGGTTGGCTCCAGCGCTGCCAGTTTCGACCGCGCCGTCATGCGCCCGAACCGGCGCAACAGCCCGACGCTGCGTCTGATCATGGCCTACATGCGCGCCATTGAATCCCGCACGGCAACGCCCGATGCGGCGCTCTACGCAACCATGCGCCGGCACTTGATCGAGCTGATCTACTTGCTCACGCAGGTGGACTCGAACGAGCTTTTCCTGACGCGCAACGACGCTGTGCGTGCAGCGCGGATCGCCAGCATTAAGCAGTTCATTGATCAGAACGGCACCGATCCATCGTTGTCGGTCGAAACCGTGGCGAAGCGGGAGTCCATTTCGGAGCGCTATCTACAGCGACTGCTTGAGCAGGAGGGCACGACCTTCACGATTCTGCTTCATGAATGCCGCCTGGCCCAAGCGCGTAGCATGCTGGAGGACCAGCAGCACGACCATCGCCGCATTCTTGATATCGCGCTCTTGTCGGGCTTTTCCGATCCCTCGCATTTCAATCGCCTGTTCCGCCGTCGTTTCGGCATGACGCCAAGCGAAGCGCGCGAGCGGGCGTGAGGGTGTTGCAGCCGTGACCGCGGTCGCTATGGTGCCGGCAAACACCACTGTGGCGGAGACGGCAAGACATGACACAACCGACCATCGGCTTGATCGGCCTTGGCGTAATGGGGGCGAACCTCGCGCTCAACATCGCCGAAAAGGGTTTTCCCATCGCTGTCGCCAACCGGACGGCCGGGACCACGGCGCGATTTCATGCCGGAGCAGGCGCGCTAGCCGAACGAATCACGCCTTGCCCGACAATCCAGGGGCTGGTTGAGGCGTTGAAGGCCCCGCGCACGATCATCATCATGGTCAAGGCCGGCGAGCCGGTCGACGCGCAAATCGCCGAACTGCGTCCATACCTCGCGCCCGGCGACACCATCGTCGATGCCGGCAACGCCAATTTTCACGACACTCTGCGCCGGGACGCGGCCTTTAAAGGCAGCGGCCTGAACTTCATCGGCATGGGCGTCTCGGGCGGCGAGGAGGGCGCGCGGCACGGCCCCTCGATCATGGTGGGCGGCCCGGAGGCGGCCTACCGCCGCATCGCTCCGGTCCTTGAGGCGATTTCGGCCAAGTATGAGGGCACTCCGTGCTGCGCCTGGACCGGCCCGGATGCGGCGGGTCACTTCGTCAAGATGATCCATAACGGCATCGAATATGCCGACATGCAGATGATCGCCGAGGTGTACGGACTGCTCCGGGATGGCGCAGGGATGGGCGCGGGCGAGATCGCCGATATATTCTCGGCCTGGAACAAGGGTCCGCTCAACTCCTACCTGATTGAGATCACGGCCGGTGTTTTAGCGGTCCATGACGAAAAATCGGGCAAACCGCTGGTCGATGTGATCCTGGACCGCGCCGGCCAAAAGGGGACCGGACGCTGGTCCGTGATGGAGGCGCAATCGTTGGGCGTGCCGGCAACGACCATCGAGGCGGCGGTTGCGGCGCGAGCGATTTCAGCGATGACGGATGAGCGTAGCCGCGCGTCGGCTGCATACGGTACGCAGGCACTGCCGCAGATGGATTTGGATCGCAACGTGCTCGTCGCCCGCCTGGAGGCTGGCCTATACGCCGGAAAAATCGCGGCCTATGCGCAAGGATTTGCCATCCTAGAAGCCGCATCGGCTGAATACGGATGGAAATTGCCGATGGCAACTATCGCGCGCATCTGGCGCGCCGGTTGTATCATCCGCTCGCAGTTCCTCGACCGCATTGCCTCGGCCTTCGAGGCCTCGGGTGAGAGCGGCAATCTGCTACTGGCGCCCGATTTCGTTGCCGAGATGACAAAGTCCCATCCCGCGCTGCGCAGCATCGTCGCCCTGGCTGCGGCAACCGCCTCGCCCGCGCCGGCTCTGTCGTCAGCGCTCGCCTACTTCGACGGCTACCGGCAGGCGCGGGGCACGGCCAATCTGATCCAAGCCCAGCGCGACTTTTTCGGTGCCCACGGTTTTGAGCGCATCGGAGAAACGGGAGAGCATCACGGGCCGTGGCGCGCGAAATAGTCCCGCTAAGGTACGATTTTATACAACTGTTGCAGCATCGCACTTACCTTTGGTTAGCCTCATCGTGGTAAACCTCAGGCATCGGAAAGCTGCGTAAGTACAGAGGGTTGGTTATGCGTAACTCAAGTCTGATGGGCTTTGTTTTTGCCGTTGCCGTATTGCTGCCGCTGGCAACCGCCGAGGCTGCCGTGGTCGCCAAGGTCGACGTGTCGTCCCAGACCATGAATGTCTATGTCGACGGGCAGCTCACCTACAGCTGGCCGGTGTCGACCGCGCGCAAAGGTTACTACACGCCGCGCGGGTCCTACGCCGTGCAGTCGCTGCAAGCCATGCACTACTCCAGGAAGTACGATAATTCACCAATGCCGCATTCGGTGTTCTTCAAGGGCGGCTTTGCCGTTCACGGTACACACGCCGTGAGTCAGTTGGGCCGTCCGGCCTCGCACGGCTGCGTTCGGCTGTCGCCGGGCAATGCGGCTGAGCTCTACTCGCTGATTCAGGAACGCGGCCGCGGCGGTTCCCGGATTGTGGTCCAGAACTGACGATATTTTCGCGAACCTGTTCCGCACCCTTAGGCTGGGCTGAGCTTTGCCGAAGCCCACCGATTTCGCAAAACGATGAGCTTCGCCAAGAGCGTCATCCCACCCTACGCAATCCTCCTCAGCGCAGAGGCCCCGGCATTGCCCGGTCGGCCTCTGCCTGCAGTTTGGTCTCATAGCGCTTGACCAGATAGCCACCAGCGATGAACGCCGCGATGGCGCCCACCACCAGGAAGGGCGCGACCATGTGGTTCATCTGCAAGATGAGCGCGCCGAGATAGTAGGCGCCAAACCCAAAGATTGCCGACCACAGGACACCGCCAAGCGCGTTGGCGATGAAGAAATGCGTCCAGGGCATCCTATTCACGCCAGCCAGGAACGCGGCCAGGATGCGCAGCAGCGCGACAAACCGGCCCAGAAATACGACCCAGAAGCCATAGCGGTCGAACAGAAACTGTCCCAGCCGCATGCGATTCTCCGGCACACCGATGCGCGGACCGAAGCGCTTGAGCAGCGGATAGCCGAACGTGCTGCCAAGCCAGTACCCGACGTTGTCGCCAAGAATGGCACCCGCCGAGGCGGCAAGCACCACGAACAGGATGTTGAGATCGGGATTGTGCGCAGCGTACATGGCCGCAGCAACCAGGGTTGTCTCGCCGGGAAGGGGGATGCCCATGCTCTCCAGCCCGACAATGAGGGCCACCGCGAGGTAGCCGTAGTTGACGATGAGCCAAGTGAGGTTTTCGGGGTCGAACATATGCACGATGCGCTGCTTTCCGGCGTTGCGAGAGGCTGAGCGTAACATGTAGCAGCAGCTTTTGTGAGCCGATAGCTTTGCCCAACCAGCAAAGGCTTACAACCGCGTCTTGGGACCCCTACATTCATCTCTCGCTCAGCCTTAGAGGGTATTCTGCGCAGCTATGAGGCCGGCCGAACAGGAGTTTATGTAATGGCATCTTCCGAAATCGAGATCGCCAACCAGCCCGACGGCCATCCGCTGGAGGCGAGTTCGTCCATTGTGACGCTTGCGCCCAGCACCGCTGGGCAGGTTGTCCGCCACTACGTTCCATCGACGACTTGGCCGCCCCTGCTTGGCCTCGGCATGACTGTGTTGAACCTGCTGGCCATGTTTGCCCTATCGGTCATTCCGATCATAGCTGCCGGGCTGCTGAGCACCAGAAAGCTCGAGCTCAAATCGCTGCTCGATCTTTCCGATCCGAGGATCGTTGCGCTGATCCTGGGGGGGTCCCTGGTGGCGCAGGCCGTCGCCACGTTGTTGTTGCTGTGGTCGGCAAAATGGCGCGGCGGCCGGGCGGTGGATACACTGTCTTTGGGCAAGCCGATCGGCGGGTCGTCCGCCTATCTTTGGGCCGTACCGGCGTTCGTGGTGTTCGGCGCTGTAGCTGGCATCGTCGTGCAGTGGCTGTCGCCGAAGGCTAACCTCGCCGACACCCAGATGATGCTCAAATTCGCCCATTCGCCGATTTGGTGGCTGCTTGGTCTGGTCGCCATCGTCGGCGCGCCCATCTACGAGGAATTGACATTCCGTGGGTTTTTGTTTTCGGCCCTTGCCAGGACCTCGCTGGGCGTGGTTGGCACTGCAGTCATCACCAGCGTCCTGTGGGCCCTGATCCACGGCTATTCGGTTGCCGGCGTGAGCACCATTTTCATGCTGGGACTGGCGCTCAGCGCCATTCTTTGGCGCACCGGTTCAACGCGCGTCACCATGGCCTGCCATGCCGCCTACAACAGCATGGCGTTCATCGGCGCGCTGTTGACACCACTGGGATCGATGTAGCCGAGGCCGGAGAATCCGATAAACTGACGCCATGCGCCAATATCTTGACCTGCTTGCCCATGTCCGCCATCACGGCGTCCGGCGCGAAGACCGCACCGGCACTGGCACGCTCGGCCTGTTCGGTTATCAGATGCGGTTCGACCTCGCCGCCGGCTTTCCGCTGCTAACGACCAAGAAGCTGCACATCAAGTCAATCGTGCACGAATTGCTGTGGTTTCTCAAAGGCTCCACCAACATCGCATACCTCAAAGAGAATGGGGTATCGATTTGGGATGAGTGGGCCGACGCCAATGGCGACCTCGGCCCGGTCTACGGCAAGCAATGGCGCTCCTGGGCGGCACCGGACGGACGCTCCATCGACCAGATCGCCAATGTGGTGGCGGCCATCAAGCGCAACCCCTATTCGCGCCGGCATATTGTCAGCGCCTGGAACCCAGCCGAAGTCGACGCCATGGCGCTACCGCCGTGCCATTGTCTGTTCCAGTTTCACGTGACG
>JAYUAJ010000081.1:0-2394 GCA_043741375.1 Hyphomicrobiaceae bacterium
CGCTGCCATGACGTTGGTGTGGTTCGGTGTGTTCCACTAGGTTTGTTTCGCCAGCCCCTCGAACCCGCCCACTTGGCGCAGAGCCTCGCCTAGCACCATCGCGGTGGCGACGGCGATGTTGAGGGAGCGGAGGTCCGGCCGCATCGGGATGCGCAGCCGCGCGTCCGCCGCGTCATGCACGTAAGACGGCGCACCGGCGCTTTCGCGGCCGAGCAGCAGGAGGTCGTCGGGCGCAAAACGATGGTCGAGGTAGGACTGGTCCGCCGCCGTGGTCAGGAGCACCAGCCGGCCCGGCGTCCGCTCTGCAAGAAACGTCGCCCAGGACTGTTGGCGTACGAGTTGCACATGCTCAAGGTAATCCAGCCCGGCGCGCTTTAAAGTCCGGTCCGATAGGTCGAACCCGGCCGGCTCGATGACGTCGACCGGGACGTTCAAACAGGCCGCCATCCTAAGGATGGTGCCTGTGTTCTGGGGAATGTCGGGCTGGAACAGGGCGATGCGCATGGCCTCATGCTACAGATCGCGCCAAGCAGGGCAACCCGCCGCATTCTCATTGGCGCCGTCTCGTGCGACCACACCTCGACGACAGCGCCCGGCCTTATCCCTCTCGTTGTCCACTGGGGGTCAAAAGGTCGCGCTGCAATCGGTTCCGATACGCGTGCGTCCAGCGTTTAACATTGACATATTGCGCCCCGACACGGGTTTGCCCTCGTGCGCGCTCCAGACCATCGGAGACGCCGCAACAAGCGCGTAACATCCCGCCGCAAGCGCATTCGAGGTTAGGAGGCCAGTCTTGGCAAACACAACACAGACGGCGGGATCGACCGGCGCGTCTGGCGTCCACGGCGAAACGGGCCACGGCGAGGGCGAGCACTCGCGCCGCGATTTCCTCACCATCATGGCCGGCAGCTGGGCGCTGGTTGGCGGCGCCGCGGCGCTCTGGCCCATGGTCGACCAGATGAACCCGGACGCCAACACGCGCGCCCTCGCCTCGATCGAGGTCGATCTGGCGCCGATCAAGGTCGGCCAGGCGATTACGGTGCTCTGGCAGGGCAAAGCGCTCTTTGTGCGCCACCGCACCGAAGACGAGATCAAGAAGGCCCAGGCGACCCCGGTCGAATCACTGAAGGACGGCACGGCGCAAAATCTGGCGCTGCCCGACGCCGCCGAAGCCAAGGACGAGAATCGGGTAAAACCCGGCAAAGCCCAGTGGCTGGTGCTGGTTGGTATTTGCACGCACTTGGGTTGCATTCCCAAGGGTCAGGCGCCCGGCGACGTGAAGGGCGAGTACGGCGGCTGGTTCTGCCCCTGCCACGGCTCGCAATACGACACCTCCGGCCGCATCCGCAAAGGCCCGGCCCCGCTCAATCTGCAGGTGCCGCCCTACGCTTTCCTTACTGACACCAAGATCAAGATCGGCTGACAGGACCCAAACCGGCCATGGCACACGAATCGAACTATCAGCCGAATTCCGGCTTTGAGCGCTGGATGGACGAGCGCTTGCCGATTATCCGCGTTGGCTCGGACTTTCTCACGTTTCCGACGCCTCGCAACCTCACCTACTTCTGGACCTTCGGCGGCATCCTCACGTTTTGCCTGATGACGCAGATCGTCACCGGCGTCGTGTTGGCCATGAACTATGTGCCGAACGTGGCCATGGCGTTCGATTCGATCGAACACATCCGGCGCGACGTGAACTGGGGTTGGCTGATACAGTCGATCCACGCGGTCGGCGCCTCGATGTTCTTTGCCGCCGTCTACATCCACATGTTCCGTGGCCTCTACTACGGCTCCTACAAGGGCCCGCGCGAGGTGCTGTGGGTGCTCGGCATGCTGATCTTCCTGCTGATGACCGCGACCGCCTTCATGGGCTACGCGCTGGTCTGGGGGCAGATGAGCTTTTGGGGCGTGACAGTCATCACCAACCTGTTCGGCGCGCTTGATGGCATCATCAAGGGGCTGGGCGACGCGTTAGTAACGCTTATCCGCGGTGGACCGTCGGTTGGCAACTCGACGTTGAACCGGCTGTTCAGCCTGCACTACCTGTTGCCGTTCGCGATCGCCGGGGTCGTTGTCCTGCATATCTGGGCGCTGCATGTGGTGGGCAGCAACAATCCGACTGGGCTGTCGGTGAAGAAGGATTCCGACACGGTTCCCTTCCATCCCTACATGACCATCAAGGACGGCTTTGCCCTGTCGGTGTTTGTGCTGCTCTTCGCCTGGATGGTCTTCTACGCGCCAAGCTATCTCGGCGATGTCGAGAACTACAATCAGGCCAATGCCCTGAAGACGCCGGAACATATTGTACCGGAGTGGTACCTGTTGCCGTTCTACGCCATCCTGCGCGCCATTCCGTCAAAACTCTTTGGCGTGCTGGCCATGTTCGGCTCCATC
>JAYUAJ010000082.1:0-2392 GCA_043741375.1 Hyphomicrobiaceae bacterium
TGGCAAGCCGTCAATGGCAGCCTCCAGCCCAAAAAGGGCGACCAGGTGCTGGTCACCGGTGCTCTTGGAACCGTTGGCCGGACTGTGGTGTTTGCCCTCAAGCAACTCGGTGCCACTCCGGTTGCTGGCGTCCGCGCCGGGCGCGAAGCTGAAGCCAGGAAGCTTGGACTGGAGACAATGGTTATCGGCGGCCCGGCACCCGCTGCGAAGTTTGACGGTGCCGTTGATACCATCGGCGGCGAAGTTGCAGCATCGCTGTTCTCACTTGTGAAGGATGGAGGCAAGGTCGCAACCATTGCTGGCCTACCAGAAAACCATCCGAAGGAAGGCGCAGTCAAGGCTGTGAGCGTGCAGGGAAAGAACAACGTTGCAGACCTCAGCACGCTACTTGCAGCGGTAGGCCGCGGTGATCTCGTCCTACCCATCGCCAAACGTCTCCCACTGTCGGACATCGCCGAAGGGCACCGGCTTTACGAAGCAGGCAATGTCGGTGGCAAGATCGTCTTCACGGCGTAAGCTCGCTTTTCATTCTCTCATTAACGAAGAAATTTCGATGGGAATTAGCATCGTCACTGTCGGCAACTCGGCCATCCGCGCAAAACCAATCCCTCGGCGACTCCCGCGTTGCCGGATCACGTGTTCCGCCGCATGAAAAGCGTGTTCACGATCCTCCATCCCTCCAGTGTCCGCACCAGTTGCACGTATTCGATGTAAACAGCGCTGTAAACCGTCGCCGTCGCAATCTCCCCGTAGACATCATCAACCCGGACCTTGATCGCAAGGTCTGCGGGCCTTTCGGCCTTGCCCTTGCCTTCGCGGGTCCAGCCGATCATTTGCGGCGCGCTCGACCGGCCCGAAAGCTCCGCGCCCGTCGCAGCGGTACGGACGCCGCGCTTGACAAGGTCCGGATGCAGCGCGCGCTCCATGCGCGCCGCGTCGCCATCGAACCATCCTTCGAAGTAGTCCATCGCCGTGGCGATGATTGCCTTTGTATCCATTGCGGCCTGTACCATAATATCACATCCTCACATTTTGGGATGCCGAAACCTGCTCCGGCATCGCCGACTCTGCCCGCCCGGCGGACTTCTCATCAACATACTTGCGACCCGGCAGCGGAATGAGCATACCGACCTGCCGACGGTAGTTGCGGTACTTGTCGCCAAACATCGCGATGAGATCGCGCTCTTCGAACCAGATGCCGATCACGATATAGCCGGTGGTGGCAACAGTGAAGAGCAGATGGCCGGCGGTCATGGTTGGCGCGGACCAGAAGGCGAGCAGGAAGCCGAGATAGAGCGGGTGGCGGACGCGTTTGTAGACGAACGGCGTCTTGAACACCGGCTTTGGCATTTCCCATTGGAGCAGACGGCCAATCACCTGGCGCAGGCCGAACAGCTCGAAGTGGTTGATGAGAAAAGTGCTAAGCAGCAATAGCGCCCAACCGAGCCAGAACACTGCCTGGAACAACGCCACGGTCAGTGGGGCCTGCACTGACCAGATGACGGGATCTGGAATTGCCCGCCACTGCCAGCACAACAGGGCAAGTGCTGCGGTGGCAAATAGCACATAGGTGCTGCGCTCGACAGCGACCGGCACCATGCGGGTCCACCAGCGCTTGAAGCCACGCCGTGCCATCACGCTGTGTTGCACAGCGAAGAGACCAAGCAGCAGGACGTCGATGACGAGCGCCTCAACGAGAGGTCCGGGCAGGCCGGAATCAATCGTCTTCGGCACGATGATGTTGCCGACGAAACAGATCGCATAGAGAAACGTTGCCAGAAAGAGCAGGTAAACGATGAAGCCATAAGCCAATCCAAAAATGCGCGACATGGAGTCCTCCTGTTTATGTTCGCGTTGGGGCCGCCATCCGGAACGGGGGGCTTGACACGCGGCGTCAAATCAAGTGTAATTCGGTCGACCGACCTAATTATACCAATACTGGCATCGGCGTCAAGTGATATGTGTTCCCGTCATTGAGGGAAGGAAAAAATGGCAACAAGAAAAACCACACCGCCCAAGCCCGACTCCGAGGCGCGCCTGGCACTCCTCGCGGCGGCGGAAACCTGCCTGCGCGCTCATGGCTATGCCGGGCTTTCAACCAGGCGCGTAGCCGATCTGGCCAAGATGCCGCTGAGCCAGATTCACTATCACTTCGGGTCGAAAGAGGCACTTGTACTGGCCCTGCTCGAATATCAGAACCGCAAGCTTCTGGATCGTCAAGCGACGACCTTTGCCGCTGACGTGCCCCTTTGGAAGCGCTGGGAAAAGGCCTGTGACTATCTTGATGAGGACCTCGCATCGGGCTATGTGCGGGTGCTCCAGGAGATGATGGCTGCAGGCTGGTCTAATGCCGAAGTCGCGGCGGCTGTGCGAAAATTTCTCGGCGGCTGGT
>JAYUAJ010000083.1:0-13215 GCA_043741375.1 Hyphomicrobiaceae bacterium
TCGTTGAAACTCCAGAGGTCTTCGAGGCTGCCGCCGCCGCGTGCCACGATCAGCACGTCGGGACGGGGCACCGCGCCGTCCGGCGCGAAACCGTTGAAACCCCGTATGGCAGCCGCGACTTCGGCGGCGGAGGTCTCGCCCTGGACGCGCACCGGCCAGACGATGACGTGCGTCGGGAAGCGTTCCATGAAGCCGTGCAGCATGTCGCGGATCACGGCTCCGGTTGGCGACGTGACGATGCCGACCACACGGGGCAGGAACGGCAAGGGCCGCTTGCGTTCAGCCGCGAACAGCCCTTCAGCGGTGAGCTGCTTCTTGCGCTCTTCCAAAAGGGCCATCAGCGCACCGGCGCCGGCCGGCTCCAGGCTCTCGATCACGATCTGATATTTGGAGGACCCCGGGAAGGTCGTGATCTTGCCGGTCGCGATCACCTCCAAGCCCTCCGACGGCTTGAAGCGCAATCCTGAGAACACGGTTCGCCACACCACGGCATCGATCTTGGCGTTCTCGTCCTTCAGCGAAAAATAGGCGTGACCGGAGGAATGCGGCCCGCGATAGCCGGAGATTTCGCCGCGCAGGCGCACGTGGCCAAAGCCGGATTCAAGCGCGCGCTTTACCGCCGTCGCCAGCTCCGAGACGCTGAATTCGGCGACGTTGGCCTTCAAGACTTCTGCTCGATCTGACTGCGCAGTTTTTCTTCCTCGTACTGGATGAACCAGCCGATCATCTGCCGCCACAGGGCCTCGCACAAATCCGGCGGCACGCCTTTCTCGGCGGCGATTGCGCGCACCTTGTCGACCACCTGCTGATTGCGCCAGGGCACGTTGGCCTCGGCCTTCTCTTTCAGCTTCAGCTGCCAGGCACGCTCCACATAGCCCATGCGCTCAGCGATGCGCTCGACCAACGCGCGGTCGATTCGGTCGATCTCTCCGCGCACGTCGGTGAGCGTAGCGCAGTGCTCCGGGGAGCGGATGTTCGTTGTTTTTTCTGTCATGATGTCATCTCTCTACGGCTTATCAATGCCGGCCGCCGCTGCGGCCCCGGCAACGGCGGAGAGGACCTTATCCTGCGTTTTGCCCTCGGGCACGCAGCGATCGGCGTCGCGCAAGGGCGTCGCGTAGGCGTTCACCAGCGGCGCGGCCTCTGGGTTCTGCTCTACAATCTCGGGCAGGTGCGATGAGCCGTCGTTCGGCAATGCCCGGTTCGGCGACTCCAAGTGGCATTTTGCGATCAGCAGCGGGCCGGTTGCCGCCAGCGTCATGGGGCTGGAGTGCAGAGTGGCGGCAATCTCGGGGTGCAGCCGCAGCGTCTCGGCCAAGGCGTTACCGCTGGAGGCCTCAACCGAGGCGACTGCCTTGCGCTTGTCGATACCGGTCGCAAAGCCCTTCACCTTCTCGGCCGTAAACGTCAGCTGGCCCACATCGAGCACCTCGCCGCTGGTCACGGCAAAAGAGGCCAGCGCGGTCGACCAGCGCGCCGGTCGCCACGGCACCGGGTCGGGCGGCGTGGCCGCATCGGGCGCCGCCATCACCGATACGACATTGCTGCCGTTGCGGCAGGCGACGGCCGTGATGTGATACGCGCCAGGGTCAAGGTCGGTAACGCCCGCAGCGGCGCCGCCACCAAACTGGCTGTTCACTTCAAGGACGCCGATGGTCTTGAAGCCGCCGCCGTCGGCGCGCGCCAATACGATGCGGCTCTCGGCGCACGTGAGCTTCGCGATCGAGGCGGAAACCACCAGTGTAGCCTTGCTGTCGCCACGTGCCTCGCCCGCAGTGCCCGACAAAAACGGCACCGAGGGCAAGCTCAGGTTCGACTTCGGATCCGCACCCGTACAGCCGGCGAGCAGGGCCGCCGTCAAGCAAAGGCACAAGATTGCGTGCCGTGAGTCCATGGCACTGAACCCCAAGGCCGCTATCCCCCGCCGGTCAGCTTCGCCTTCACGGCGGCGCTGGCGGCGGTGAAGTCCATGCGGCCGGCATAACGCTCTTTCAAGAGGCCCATGACTTTGCCCATGTCCTTGATCGATGCGGCTTCCGTCTCCTTGATCAGCGCCGCGATGGCAGCGCCGGCCTCGGCGGCGTCGAGGCCTTTGGGCAGATATTCTTCGATGACCGCGATCTCGGCGCGTTCCTGATCGGCGAGGTCCAATCGCTTGCCGGCCGTGAATTGCTCAATCGACTCACGCCGCTGCTTGACCATGCGGGCCAGCGTCTCGACCAGTTCGCCCTGGCTCGCTTCGGGCTTCCCGGCGCCTTGCGCAGCGAGGTCGGCATCCTTGATCTTGCCACTGATCAGCCGCAGCGTGGACAGCCGCGCTTTCTCGCCGGCCTTCATGGCTGTTTTGACGGCGTCGCCGATGATCTTTCGCATAGGAGTCTCCTTTTGCGGGACCATAGAGCGCCAGGGCCGGCCGGGGAACCGGAAATGCGGCTACCGCCTTGGTACACCCGCTACTTCACCACCAGTTCGCGGGTCGTCGACCCGAATACCGAACGCCGCCAAGCCTTGACATGGCGATAAACGCGGCGAAGCGGCGTCGAATTCTCGTGCGCGCTGTCGTGTACGATGATCGCGCCCTTGGGCGCCTGCGGCAGTTCGCGGCCGGCAAAGCGTGGATCAATGGCTGACCAGCTTGCGGAAGTGCACCGCGAGATAGCCACCATGAGCGCACATTCGTCGCCGAATTCGGGAGCGATGCTGTTGGCCTCCTGGCATTGCTGGATCCAGTGGTTCACCAGCTGACGCGCCCCGGGTGTCGGGCGCACCACCAGAACGCGCGATGAGAGGTCATTGCGTTGCCGACCGCGGCGACGCTTGACGAACAGCGAACAGGTGAGGTCAGCCGGCGTCTTGACAACCTCATCCAGCGGGCCGCGCACAACGCAGTCGACGTCCATGAACACGATGACATCGTCGGGGTGCTCGCGCATCGCGCGCTGCACCATGTTGGGCTTGCGCAAGATCTGGCGCGACCAGTTGCCGGTTTTCTCTGCCGCCAGAATGTGGTGCGGGGCGCCGACTGCCGCCAGTTGGCTCGCCAAAGCTTCGGCAAGCGGCCGGTAATCGGGCGTGAACCAGCCGCAGACCACCCAACCCTGTGGGCTGGCACTGCCGATGATATCTCCGCCGCTAGCGCTTTGCGGTTCTGCCACCGTCATTCTCGGTCCTTTGCGCCGTTCCTGACCCCGAGCGATAGCGCGGCGGAGCGGCCAATACACAGCAATCTACGAACCATCCACAAGGTGTCGTCATTGTCGCCGAAATTTCGTTACAATGCAAAGCGACGTCATGGCCAATCCTTTCCAGTTTCCCCGCGTATTGGACCAAATTTCACGTGCCCTCCCTGCCTGACAACACTCGCATCTATGCGGTCGGCGACATCCATGGCCGCGACGACCTGCTGGCTGAGCTGCTGGACGCGATCGACACCGATTCGGGGGCGAGCCCAGCGCGGTCGCGGTTGGTGTTCCTGGGCGACTATATCGACCGAGGGCCGGACAGCCACGGCGTGGTGGAGCGGCTGCTCGGCGGCCTGCCACCCGGCATGCCGGCCGAGTTCCTGATGGGCAATCACGAGCGGCTGATGTTGGACGCCTGGGCCGACGAGGAGCGCTTTCCGCTCTGGATGGGTAACGGCGGCATGGCGACGCAGAAGTCCTATATGACGGCCAGTCTGGCGCCCGATCCGTTGGGGGCCGATCCGCGCAAGACCGAGGGCATGGTGCCGCCGAAGCATTGGATGTTCTTTGAAACCTTGAAGCTGTTCGCGGCGCACGGCGACTATCTATTCGTGCACGCCGGAATTCGCCCGGGGATCAGCATCATGGACCAGGACGTGCACGACCTGTTGTGGATCCGCGAGCCATTCCTGTCGCATCAGGGCAAACTCGACCGCATGGTCGTGCATGGACATACCCCGGTCGAGGAACCCGAGTTTCTGCCGCATCGCATCGGTATCGATACGGGGGCCGTGTTCAGCGGACGGCTTACCGCTCTTGTGCTCGAAGGAAATGAACGGCGCGTGCTGGCAACCAAGGGCTAGCGGTGCTCTGCCCTCACGCCTGCTCGTAGCCGCGCAACCGTTCCAGCAGCCTGGCGCGCTGGGGCTGTTCGGTTACGGCTGGCGGGGAGGCCGGCTGGCTGGGCGGCGCGGCCGCCTGCGCCACTTCGACGAGAGGCGTTTGCTGATCATCTGCGGCGGGAGTAACCGCTTCGGTCTTGGCAACCTCAGGCACGTCACTTCTACCAATGCCAAAATGTCCCTGCAGCGCCTGCTGCATCTCGCGGGCGCGCGCCGTCAGCGACGGGCGCTCTGTTGATGCAGCCGCATCGGTTGCGCGGCGCCCGTACGTGGGCGGCTCGTCAGCACGCGCCCGCTCAGCGTCGGCACGCTGCAGCACCTGGGATGCGCCGGTTGCCTGCCGGTTGCCGAAACGGCGCAAATCATCCCGGAATTGCGAGGCTTGGCGCGCCATGCGTTCGTTGCTGGCAGCAAGTTCGGCGCGCAGCCGGGCGGTGGCGGCTCGCTCATTCGCAAGCTCGCCCTGAACTCTATCAATGCGTGCGCGCAGCCAAATCTTAGATTCGCGGACCTTCGCGTTGGCCGCCGTATCGCCTGAGCGCGCGGCCGCATCCGCCTCGTTGCGCAGGCGCTCGATTTCTTCGCTCTGCTCGCGCACCTGAACCTGAAGCTGTTGCATCCGCTCTGCCGTCACACCAGAATCGGGTAGCGCCGAAGCAGCACCGTTTGGCCCCTTGGCAATCAGTCGCTCATTCAGCAGCCTTATCTCCGCTGCCATGCCGGCCACGCGGGCGCGCCAGGTATCGATGGTATCATCGCTGCCTTCGATGTGCGCGTATCCCGAGACATTGCGCGGCTTGCTTGCGGCTTCATTCTGCAGCCGTTCGATGATGGAATCGCGCTCCGCGAGGCGCGCCTTCAGCGATTCGATCTCGGCGCGCAACGCCATGTCGCCCTCCGTCCCGCCATCGGTGCGGCGGTCACGATTGGCGGCGCTCGCCTCTTGGAACAGCGCCTGCAAGCGCTGCACCTCCAGCGCGCGCTGGGTCATGATGGCACGGCCGTCTTCCAACGCGGCGGCCTGACTATCGGCGGTGGCCTGCAGCTCCATGAAGGCGGCGTCGCGCGCGTCCAAATGCCGGCGCGTTTCCGAGAGTGCCGATTCCAACAGTGGAATTCGTGTGCTGACCGTCTGTTCAAGGACGTTACGGGCGTTGTGGTGCTCGCTTGAAGCCGCCTCGGTACTGCTGAGGACGTCCGTCAAGCGGCGAACCTCGATATCGCGGCGGTTGATCTCGATCTTCTGGCGATGCGCGGCGAGGCGTCCGTTGTCCACCTCGCGCTCCAACTGATGCACTTTCAACGCGTACTCGGCGCGCAAAAGGTCCTTGTCCGCGCGCACTTCCTGCTCGCTGATGGGCAATGAGGACCGCAGGCGCTGGGTCGTCAGGCGCACCGCGCGCGACCAGAACGCCGGCGCCATCAGCAATGTCAGCAGGCCAGCGGCGATGAAACCCATCGCCGCGAGCATGATCGATTGGATCATTTCATCCCATCCCCAGCATCGGCGAGCGCTGCGCCGACGCCACGATCAGCCAGCCTTGAAGCACAATGTCAACCGTCAATGGAGGCCGGCCAACAGGGCTCAGAAGGGGTTCCAGGTCGGCGCGTGGGTGAACTTGAGATAGCCAACGTTGGCGCCAATCCGAAGGCCCAATCCGGAACGGATCGGCGCCATGGTGACGCCGCCGCTCTTGAGGTAGGTCAGGCCTGCGCCGCCGACGATATAGGCCTGTCCGCCCGCGCCGACATAGTCGTAGAAAACGTCCTCTGGACTATTCAGATTGTAGACCAGGATCATGGTCTTGGCCGCATCGCCGCCGAAGTCGTAGCCGATCGAGGGACCCTGCCAGAACACCTTCCTGTTACCGGCGTTCTTTGTAAAGAGCGTTCCCTCACCATAACGCAGACCGGCGACAAAAGCGCCGCCCCCTTCCTCACCGAGGATATAGCCATTAGGCCGGCCGTTGTTGCGGAAGGCGTACTCGATGACGCTGGCCAGGTCGGTGGTGATACGGCCGAAAAAGCGGTGTCCGGCGCCGGAAATATCGGATGGCTCATAGGTGTCCATGCGGCCGGCGTGCATGTCCTCCAGCGGCTGCGGAGAGGCGTCGTAGGCCGGTTCGACCGGCTGTTGGATGAGTGGCCGCTGCGCATAGCGAGGCGCCGCGGGCGGGCGATACTGGGGCGCCGTCTGGGTGTAGACCGGAGGCTGATAGGGCGCAGGCTGATAGTCATTCTGGCCGGCCTGCCAGGGCAGCGTTTCGCCGGCGTTGGCGAGAGGCGCAAGGGCCAGGAGCGCGGCGGGCGCTGCGAGGGCAACCATCATCCAGTGGCGCATTTGGGTCGGTCCATATCGGCGGATCGGGCGTGGCGGAAGACGAACAGTCTTACCGAATCGTTTAGAATGATCTTGCCAAAAGGTTACCAAATGATGGCTGCGGCAAGGTGTTTTGCGGGACGATGCCGCTGCCGCATGCAGTCGTCTAGCGTCGTGCACAGCCTTGCCAGCGTCGCAATCGGCCCACATCCCCCCGGGTCCCGTCATTATCGGTCTGGCGACGCAGCGCGGCTTAGTGTATGTGTCGACGTCATCCTTAACGCATTGGTTGTGCATACGCGTCCCGGTCACGTCGTCGGCGGCGTTAACGCTATGGTCGCGGACCTTCACCGGTTCGCGCTTTCCTATACTCGTGCGCTGGCGAAACGCGAACTCGTCCGGCGCATGCGCAACCAACAGGGTCTTCCCGCATGAGCGCTCTTACTTCCCTCCAGGTCATCGACGATCTTGAGCTCGCCGCCCTGATCTCCTCAAAAATCTGCCACGATGTCATCGGCCCGGTCGGCGCGATTCATACCGGCCTTGAGGTGCTCGACGACGACGATGACGAGCAGTCGCGCGCCTATGCGCTGGAGATGATCCGCTCGTTCACCGCGCAGGCCTCGGCCAAGGTGCAGTTCGCGCGCTTTGCCTTCGGGGCCGCTGGCTCGGCCGGGTCAACAGTCGATACGGGGAATGCGGAGCAGATCGCGCGCGGTTTCATCGGCCAGGGCAAGCACAAGCTCACCTGGAAGGTGCCGCGCGGTCAGATGTCGAAGGACAAGACCAAGCTGCTGCTGAACCTCATCGCCTGCGCCGTCACCTCGCTGACGCGCGGCGGCGAGATCGTCGCCTCGATCCGCGGCACCATCGCCGATCCGGGCATCGATGTCCGCTGCATCGGCCCCGGCGCGCGCCTTCCGCAACACCTGCGCGAGTTCCTGACCACGCCCGACACGCACAAGATCGATGCGCTCAGTGTGCAGCCCTATTACACCTGCCGCCTGGCCAAGACCTGCGGCCTGCGGTTGAGCGTGGCGCTGGAGGGCGTGGATGTGGTGATGGTGGCGGTGAGGTAGGGGCTGTCTTGCGCTGATTTGAGGCAACAACATAACTAGGGGCGCAATAGATGGTAATGTGAGGTCATCTACCGCCTGGGGCGCAACACTGGTCGTGGTTGTTTTGTTTGCCTGCGTTTTCAAGAATTAGCACAAAGTACATCGACCTATCATCTCGCTCACTGTTTCGCTACGCAATCTGTGGAGCGTTATTGAGCGGTCGCCTGATTGGCTTCGGCAGCGTCAACGTTCGAAGAGTCCCCGATAGCGGCCGACTTGCTGCACTACGGCGAAACGTCAAAGTGGGCACAGGAGCGACCGTTAACTAAGCTGTCATTTCAATTTGATTTTGGAAATTGACGAGAGATAGACGCTATTTCCGATCCCGATCTGGCCCCATGTCGGGACAGTGCCGTTTCGACGGTCGTATTGTTCGTCAGCGTCCCAGAGCGTGATGATCTGTTTGGGAAATAGAAACCCATCCTCCGAATGGGCGTGGGGACCTGATCCATCATTTTGTGAGATCTGCCGAACCCAGGCCAAAAATCGGAGGAGACGATTTACGCTCAGAGGTTGGGGTCATGGGGCGCCCCCCTTACGTCCGCAGCGACAGCGCCCGGTATTCGCGCTCGCTCATGCCGTAGGTCCAGGCGACGGCGGCGCGGGGGGTGGGGAGATCGGGAGGGACCTGCAGGATGTAGCGTTGGCGCGAGCCATCCGGCTCGGGCGTGCCGTTTTCCACTTCGACCGCAGCCCAGGTGTCGCCGGTGCGCCAGGTCTTGCGCCACAGCGTGCCGGTCTCGTCGCGGCCGGCGATCCAGGCGCCGCCCAGCGCCAGAAACCTCTTGGTGCCAAGGATCTCGATCATGCAGCGGCGCAGGATGAAGTTGGGCTGGCGGTCGATGGCCTCAAGCGTGATCGCATCCGCGTGCTCGATCAGGCGCGCGGGAACTTCAACGCCCTTCCAGGAATAGACCGACCAGCCGTCCGGGTAGCGCAGCGCCGGACCATCCGCCCGGTGCAACCGCCCCGCAACGTCGTGAGCGAGCACCACGGGCCGCTCCGATAGCCAGCAGACATTCCGGTGCGGCACAATCCAATCTGAATTGGCGGCGAGCTGCCACAGGCCGGTCAGGGCATCGCTGTCCTGTTTCAGTCCGCACACATCATGCAGGAATTGGTAGGGAGCCACCCAATCCAGCGTCGCGGAGCTGACGCTGTTGTGCTCAAAGCCAGAAGGCCGCGTACGGCGCATCAGCGAGATCAGCGCTTGCCGGAGTCGAGCCTGCAGCGGAGCGCGCCCGGCCCGCGCACCCCGGATGACGGCCTGAGCCACCGCCGCGCATACGCCGTCCGCGCGCGCAGAACGCACGCCGGCAAAGACGGCCCTGCGGGTTTCGGGGCTGAGTTGCCACCAAGTCTTGGCGCCGGCCCGGTCGCGTACCGCATCAAGCAGGGTAGATTTGACATTGACGCCGGTGGAGCGCAGGTGCCGCATCCGCTCCCAGCTGCGGGCGAGTTCGATCGGACTGCCGCACCATTCCATTCGGGGCGCTGCAAGGCCTACAGCTTGATAGCTGAACGCGACGGCATTCTCCGTCGTCGGACGGTCGAGCGGCGCCGTTGACAATCGCATAGCGGCCCAGCGATCGCGACAGCGCTCTAATTCGGCGATTTGCCCTGCGTCCAACATTTGCTCGCCTTCCACCAACTGCATTTGGCCCCGTCCCGCAAATTGTCATCCCGGGCGCAGCGCAGCGTTTTTTGACGGTACGCTGCAGACCCGGGATCTCTATCGGCACAGCCGTGGTGCAGCCGGGTCAGGTGCCGATAGTGATCCCGGATCAGCTCTGCATCACGAAGAATGCTGCATTGCGTCCGCGATGACAACGGGGATCGATTTGAATGGATGCCAATCAGCTGCCGACGGTGAACACGTCAGTGTCCGCGTCCTCACCCGGCCCAAGACGCAATTCAGCTTCCGCCCCGCGCATGAACCGGACTTCAGCCAGCACCGGCGCGACGGTTTCCCAAAGGGCATGCGCGTCTGGGCCGGTCATGGTCATCTCGCCGGTCTTGCCGTCGATGGCCATCTCGTGGCCCTCGTAGTCGCCCGCGCCCGCTTCGTCGATGGCTTCGCCAAGCGCTTGTTCCAGCTCATAGAGCGGCTCGAAATCGTCGCCACGATATTTGAAACGGATGATCACGGAGTGTTGGGCCATGGCGTCGGATCCGGGCTGGAGGGGGCGAGCAGCAGGCATGCCCGCCAAGTCGCGTGCCGGTCTAGCCGCTAGAAAAAGCCAGCGCAACGGCTGTTCGCAAAAAACAAAGGGGGCGGCCGTTGGGACACTACCCACGCGATGGAATCTTTCGTTGGCTCAGCGGCTCGGCCATCCCTGGGGAGTTCGGGTGACCCGGCCAGCCCGGCAATGCGCGGCTCGTCGCGACGTTCGACGCCAATATCGGCGAGGTCGCGATCGCTAAGCCAGCACAGTTCGGTTACCCCTAGCGAACCTGAGCGGGGCAACGGAGTCATTCCCTGCTTCGCCGGCGACCGCGACCCGCTGCTCGAACGCGCCACACCGCCCATGCCGGAATTGACGCAGGAACAATGGCTCGTCATGCACGATGAGGAACGTCACAGTCCCACGGTACGAACGGTGATAAACCGCCTCGTCGGTGTGTTGAGCGAACATGCCGCCCTGTTTGGTGGCCTGCGGCCACTTGGCGGTACTGCGCAAGCATGAACGCCTTGCAATATCGCAGCGTCAGCAATTTCAAAAACAAAGGGGCGGCCGTTGGGCCACCCCTTTGCGAGTGATGCGGTTGGGTTTGCCTTGCCTCAGCGGCTCGGCCATCCGTCGGGAAGCTCTGGCGATCCGGCCAGCCCAGCAATGCGCGATACGTCGTGACGGCCGATACCGATGTCGGCCAGGTCACGGTCACTGAGTGCGGACAACTCGCGATAGACGCGGGTGCGTTCTGCGCGCTCTGAGACAAATCCGGAAAACGCCATCAGGCCGCTCGACAGGCCTTCGGCAAATTGGGTCATGGCGCCAGCGCGGGTGCGCATCAGGGCGGTGGAAGTGCTCATGGTCAAAACTCCTTTTTCGACGGTCCACGCGTATCGCGGCCGCCTTGTTTTTCGATCTGAAAATCGATTTGGTAACGGTTACCAAAACTACAGGATGGCGGGTGCGTGAGCAAGAGGGCGGATGAATTGCACCTATGCGCCGAACGCACGGCTAGTTTCTCAGAAGGGCTAATATTCGGCAAAAATTAACCAATCTCTGCCCTGAGATGCCCTTACTCCGGCAGTAAACGCATAGCTAGGTCGACGGTTTCGCGCTTGCCGACCCCTCCGGCATGGCGCGCCAGCCAGCCTTCCGTCTCGTGCCGGCCGGCTTCGAACAGCTTGTCGCTGGTCACCCGGTCCGGGCGCATCTTGCTCACCTCGGGCAGCGTCGCGGTATAGGCGCCGCCATCGATCAAATGGAAGCGGTGCTTGGCGACCCGCTTTCGCTCGTGCCCGACCAGCATGGCCTGCGGACCGGCCATGGCCTGCCGGATCGACATGATCTCGCGCACATCGCGTAGCAGTGGCTGGCTAAACGTGATGCGGTTGATCTGCCCCAGAATATCGGCCGCCTGGGTCGGCACCGCCGTCCGGCTGGTCGGGTTCAAGAGCACGATCAGCGTATCCTTGGCCTTGGCCTCGCGCGCCAGCGTCACCAGGTCCGGATTGGCCGCAAAGCCGCCGTCCCAGTAGTGGTTGTCGCCGATCTTCACCGCCTTGGAGAGCATCGGCAGGCAGGCCGAGGCCATCACCACATCGACGGTGAGTTCCGCGCGCTTGAACAGGCGCGCCTGCCCAGTCGAGGCGTCGGTCGCCGCGATCAGCAACTCGATCGGACTTTCGCGCGCGATGGCCTCGAAGTCGATCATCTCGTTCAACAGGCGCCGCAAGGGATTGTAGTCGAATGGATTGAACGCATAGGGCGACATCATGCTCGCCATCTGCGCCATGCCGGGTGAGTCGAGGCCCGCGAGCATCGAGTTGAACATGGCCAGATCGGGCCCTGCGGCCTTCACTACGGCCCCCCACAACTCGCGCAACAGCGTTCGCCCACCCTCCGGCCCGCCCTTCAGCAATCCACCGACGAGCGCTACCGCATTCACCGCGCCGGCACTGGTGGCGCTGATGGTATCGATGACGAAACGGTCGTCCTCGGCAAGCCTGTCGAGCACGCCCCAGGTGAATGTCCCGTGCGCACCGCCACCCTGCAGGGCCAGGTTGAGCCTGGGCTTGGTTTTTGCTGTGATGATGTTGTCCCGCCGTAAAAATCGATTCGATCAATCCTGAGAGGATCAACCGCAGCCCGGTGGCAAAATCTGGCCGCTCCGCCATTTGCCGCAGCGTGCTCAATCCGTCAGCTGGCCGTCAGCTGGCCGTCAGCTGGCGCTGCTCGGTTGTGGCAACGGTGCCGTCCGGTTGATAAGAGCGGCGTGTCAGATGGATATGACAGTGTGAGCCTTCAATGCTGAGGCGGAGGATATTGTACCCTGCCCCCGGCTCATGGTGGCCAGGACTGGCGCTGGCCGAGGGCGCACCAACCACGGGAACCGGTCCGTCCGGCCCGGATGTTTCAGCCAACATCGGCCGATGGTTGTGGCCATGTAACACCAGTTCGGCTCCCGTTACGGCCAGCAGTCGGGCCAATTGCGGGGCGTCTTCCAGACGGCGGAACCGGTCGGCTTGGCCGGGCAGCGGCGGATGGTGGATCAGGAGCACGCGGGCGAAGCCGGCCCGTTCGAGTGCGGCAAGTGTGGAAGAAAGCGCCTCGCGCTGGGCCTGTCCGAGGTCTCCGGTGGCAAAAAACAGCGGTGTCGGAACCGCGCTGGAGGCTCCGATCAGCGCGACCCGCCCGACGGTTTTCACGAACGGAAAGGCGTCCCGGCGGCCGCCGCACGTCCCCGTCATATAAGGCCGCCAGCGCTTGATCCCGGGATCGGCCGCGTTAACGCCATAGACGTCGTGATTGCCAGGAATGACTGTAACCCGGTCCGGCCCCCCGAGGCCTTCGAGCCAGGTCAGCGCCGCCGCCTGCTCCTGGGGCAAACCGACATTGACCAGGTCGCCAGTTACCGCGATGTGGTCGGGCTGTTGCTGCCGCATGTCCGCGACGATGGCGTCCAGCACGCTGCGCATGTGGTGCGTCTTGCGCTTGCGATGCCAGTTGATGAGACCCAAGGCCTGCTTTGCGTTCAGCCCGGTCAGCCGAGTTAGGGGCACGGGCGCCAGATGGACGTCGGAGAGATGGGCAAGGGTAAAAGTCTGGGGCATCGGTCCGGCGTCGAAAGAGTGCTATGGGCGTGGTCTTAGCACACGAGGGTTCCCTCGGCCCATCAGGAGACTTAAGACGTGCGGAAAGTTCTGTTGCGCGCCGTCCAACCGTTCTGGCGCATGCGCCGCGGCATGACCCTTGGTGTGCGCGGCTGTGTGATCGATGCCGAGGGGCGCATCCTGCTGGTGAAACACAGCTATCAGCCCGGATGGCATTTCCCGGGCGGTGGCGTGGAATGGGCCGAGACCGCCGAAACGGCCGCCATCCGCGAAGTGCGCGAGGAGACTGGTGTCGAGGTGACGGGGCCGGTGCAGTTGCACGGCCTATTTTCGAACGTCGCGCATTTTCCCGGCGACCACATTGCAGTCTATGTGATCCGATCATGGCGCCGTCCGGTCGTGCCTGGGC
>JAYUAJ010000084.1:0-5704 GCA_043741375.1 Hyphomicrobiaceae bacterium
TTTCAACGGTTTCGCGCCGGACGGCGCGGTGCCCCGTCCCGACGTGCTGATCGTGGCACGCGGCGGCGGCAGCCTCGAAGACCTCTGGAGTTTCAACGACGAGATCGTGGTGCGCGCGGCCGCCGAAAGCACGATCCCGCTGATCTCGGCGGTCGGCCACGAGACCGATTGGACTCTGCTCGATCTGGTCGCCGATGCGCGGGCGCCAACGCCCACCAAGGCCGCCGAATGGGCCGTGCCCAAACGCTCCGAACTCCTGCAACAGATCGCCGAACGCGCATTGCGGTTGCGCGCCGGTATCTCCCGCACTCTGGTTGCCGAGCGGCGAAGTTTGAAGGCCGCCTCGGGCGGTTTGCCGCGCGCTGCCGAATTGGTGGCGATGCCACGCCAGCGCTTCGATGGCGCTGCGGCGCGGCTATCGCGGGGGTTGCAGGCAAATTCGCAGGTGCATGCCAAATTGTTCGTGCGCGTCGCATCGCGACTGTCGCCCAACCTGGTGCATGTGCGACTGCACCGGGCAAGCGACCGACTGACGAACCTGGCGAACCTGAAGGAGCGGGCCGCCAAACGGCGCATCGATGCGGCGCGCGCCAGGCTTGAGCGGAGCAGAGTTGGCTTGCGTCCGCAGGCCATCCAGCAGCAGTACTTGCGCGCGGGCGAGCGTTTCGGCGAAGTCTCTGCGTGGTTGCAGCAAGCTGCATGGGGGCAACTGGCCAAACGCCGCGATGCGCTTAGCGGCCTGTCACAGCTGCTGAATTCGCTCAGCCATCGCAGCGTGCTGGATCGAGGCTTTGCCATCGTGCGCGCAAGCAGCGGCCCGATGCTGCGTTCGGTAACCGAGGTGACCGCAGGCGCGGGGCTGGATGTGGAACTGGCGGATGGACGGTTCGCCGCTCGCGCCGAAACGGTCGGCGAGGCTGAGCGTAAGCCGCCAGCCGAAAACCCGCCCGTCGCGCGCAAATCAAAGCCGGCGCCCGTCGGAGCGGCAAAACAGGGATCGCTCTTCTGACGCGGCTTTCTGCCTGGCTTGGCAAGCCGCCGCCCCCCGTGCCATGTGTCTCTCGTCCTAGCGCTTTTCGAGATCAGTCCCTTGAACAAATATGAGAATTTCCTTGGCTTCCGCACCGAAGCCCGCGTGCGCTACGGCGACGGCGAGTTCACCGTCAAAACGGAGGGCGACTACGTTCGCTGCGCCGTCACCGGTGCGGCTATCCCGCTGACGGCGCTGAAGTACTGGAGCGTCGATCTGCAGGAGGCCTACGCCAGTCCTGAGGCATCAGTGCGTCGCGTGCTCGAGCGGCGGCGGTCGGCACGGTAGCGGCCTGTCGAACGGCATTGTCATCCGATGGAGATCCCGGGTCCGCAGCGCACCGTCAAAACGCTGCGCTGCGCCCGGGATGACAAATTTGCGGTTCAGTGTGAAAAGAAAATGCTCTAGCTTGGCGGCGCTTTCGAACCATTGAGCCAGAATGCCGCTGCTTGAGATACTGCTGCTGCTGATCGTCGGTGTCTTGGGCGGCATCGTCACCACGGTCGCGGGCGGCTCGTCCTTTGTGACCTTCCCGAGCTTGATTTTTCTTGGCCTGACACCGCTAGCAGCAAACACCACCAATTTCGTATCCATGCTGTTTGCAGCGCCCTTGGCGCTGGCCACATCTTATCGCAGCGAACTGAGCGCGATCGGCCGCGACCTCGTCCCAAGTATCCTGATTGCGATTGCGGGCGGGGCTTGTGGCGCGTTGCTTCTGCTTGCGACCGGCGAATCAGGATTTGCGCGCCTGGTGCCCTATCTGATGCTCCTGGCGACCGTCATGTTCGCCGCCGGACCGGCCGTGCGCCAGGCTCTCCGCCGGGGCGCCGGTAGCACTCCGCAGCCAAACAGTCTGGCGTGCCTGGTGCTGCTTTTCATACTCTCAATCTATTGCGGCTACTTCGGAGCCGGCGTCGGCATGATGCTGCTGGGCGTGTTGGCGGTGTTCGGCTACGACGACGTGCACAAGGCCAACGCGGTCAAGAATGTAGTGGCGGGAGTTGCATCGACCGTCGCGGCCGGAATTTATGGCCTAAGCGGACCCGTGGCCTGGCCGCAAGCCCTGATCATGATGGCCGGCGCACTGGTCGGGGCCTACCTCGGCGGCAAGATCGCCAAGCGCGCGCCGCAGCAGCTTTTGCGTGCTGCCATTATCATTTTGGGATCGGTGTTCACGCTTTATTTGTTCTGGCGCTGAAAAACGGCGGCGCGGGTCTTGCCAGCCTAACGCGGCCGAAAGGCGGTTCCCAGCAAGCTGTTGCCTTGTCCCGATCCCCGAGCGAGGCTGCAATGGCGCATCTCATTGGCACCGATCACGTCGACTACAACCTCAAGGGCGGGGCAGGGGCCGACCTCATCGAGGGGCTCGCGGGCAACGACACCATGTTCGGCGGTGACGGCAATGACACGTTGTATGGCGGCACCGGCGATGACGGCCTCTTGGGCGACAAGGGCGATGACGCGCTTTATGGCGGCGCGGGGACCGACCGTCTGACGGGCTTAGACGGCAACGACAAGATGTTTGGCGAAGACGGCGACGACAAACTCTACGGCGGCACGGGCAATGACTTGGCATCCGGCGCGGCCGGCACCGACCAGGTGAACGGCGATGCGGGCAACGATACGCTCAGCGGCGGAGCCGGAAATGACACCATGGACGGCGGTGCCGACAACGACACCCTGCATGGCGACGACGGCGCCGACAAACTGAGCGGCGGTGCTGGCAACGACCAGGTTTTCGGCGGCACCGGTGCCGACATCCTGTTCGGAGGCGCGGGAGCCGACCTGCTCTCGGGCGAT
Source organism: Hyphomicrobiaceae bacterium (assembly GCA_043741375.1). GTDB lineage: Bacteria > Pseudomonadota > Alphaproteobacteria > Rhizobiales > Hyphomicrobiaceae > JANYHF01. The sequence goes on from JAYUAJ010000084.1 coordinate 2,831, forward strand.
CCCGGCAACGACACCATGAGCGGCCAGGACGGCAATGACGTGCTCAAAGGCGGCGACGGTGTCGATCATCTCGATGGCGGAACCGAGAACGACCGCCTGTTCGGTGGCGCCGGCAACGATCTCCTGAACGGTGGTACCGGCAAGGACGTGTTGAACGGCGACAGCGGGAATGACACCGTCACCGGCGGGACGGGCGACGACACCTCCACGGGCGGAGCGGGCGAGGACACGTTTTCGTTCTCAACCGGCTTTGCCCACGACACCATCACTGACTTCTCGGTTGGCGTGGACCACCTCGATGTGACCCTGGTGGCTTATCTCGGACACTTCGACCAGCTCAAGATCACTGATACGGCCGCAGGCGCTCTGATCAAGTACGAGCACACCAACGGCACATTCGACAGCCTGTTGCTGCACGGCGTGCTAGCGGCCGATGTTACGGCGAGCGATTTCATATTTGTCTAAATGGCGAAGCGACGGTCGCAGATTCCGATCAAATCGAACCACAAATGTCATCCCGGATGCGCTGCAGCATTCTTCATGGTGCAGTGCTGGTCCGGGATCTCCATCGGCCCTTCGTTGGCTCAACGGGGGCAGGAGCTGATGGAGGTCCCGGGTCCGCAGTGCACCGTCAAAACGCTGCACTGCGCCCGGGATGACAACTGTAGCTCCGTGTCGCAAGGAAGCTGCTTGAGCGAACGACAAGCGCGAGCGAGAGTTTTGTTCCCGGCTCGCTGAAAAATCAACTTCCGACGTTTGACCAGCTCAGACCGGGCGCGAGGGCGTGCTGCTGCCCAATTGCCGGTTGCGGGACGCGCGCCGTCCGGCCGATGGGCGTTCCTCGTTCGCACGGTCACTGGCCATCTGTACGCGCTTGAGCTCGTCCTCGGCATTGGCGACGTCACGGTCGCTAGGTTCGCGCTTGGCCCCAAGACCGGCGATGGTCACTTGCAGGTTATCACAACGCTTGCGTGCCGCCTTGGCGAACGAAGAATAGGCAAAGTGGTTGGTGTCGCGCACGCCGGTGCGCACGTGCTCGGCCTCGATCTGCTGTTCCAGATCCTGGGCCATGCGGCGGAATTCCGCAGTCATGGCGTCGATGTCGCTCAGCTTGCGGCGCTTTTCGGCCAGATCGAACGTGGCGGCCCGGATCAGAGCCTCGCGTGATTTCATGATTCGATACCCCATACGACTTCGAATGCGACCAACAGTGCAATCCGCATGCCAATCGTTGGAAACCGCCCAACGCTCACCGCCAACGTGAAAGGTAGCATGGACCACTTAAGTGCCGGTAAACCAAAGCAGACTCCATTTCGAAAGATTTTTCGCGCGAACCCGAGTGCCGTTAGGGGTGCGGCGCGCGAGCGGCGCACTTCGCCGCCGCGGTCAATAGGAATCGTTGCCCGAAAGTTGCCATTTTTTGCACGGCGCACCCTTTGGCCCGACTCGCGAATCTGCTACTTCTTTATCCACAGGATGATTCGTCGCTTTCCTCGACTCGAACGGCAGGACGCCGCGCGAGACTAGCAAAGCTGCGTCTGGTCCTGCGGGCCGGGGGGCTCCTTGAGATACGTTCGCCGATTGAGCCCTGGATCGTTCTCCGGGCAGGTTACTGCTGTCCCGACGGGAACGGATTGTCCCCTATCGTTCTGGCGTGACTGAGGTGCGTTGGTTGAACTGCCCCACACTCGCGTGTTGGCGTAGCATTTCCGTTGGTTTTTCCGGCACGCGCTGCCCGGCAAAAAAGTGAAACGGACCGGTAAGATTTCGAGTTTGTTAACCAATGCGACTTAGTTTGGTGACGAAGAGTTAATCTGGCCGGCAGGTGCATCGCCCAAAGCACAAGCCGACCAGCGGGGCAGCCGGGGCAGCGAACATAAGGAAACGAGCATGAGGGTCCTGCTCATTGAGGACGAGAGCGCAACCGCGCAGAGCATCGAGTTGATGCTACAGTCCGAAGGGTTCAATGTGTACACGACCGATCTCGGCGAAGAGGGCGTCGATCTCGGTAAACTGTACGATTACGACATCATTCTCCTCGATCTCGGCCTGCCCGATATGAGCGGCTACGAGGTCTTGAAAACTCTCCGCGTCTCCAAGGTGCAGACCCCGATCCTGATCCTCTCGGGGCTTGCTGGCATCGAAGATAAGGTCAAGGGCCTGGGCGTCGGCGCCGACGACTATATGACCAAACCGTTCCACAAGGACGAACTGGTCGCCCGCATCCACGCCATCGTGCGCCGCTCCAAGGGGCATGCGCAGTCGGTCATCCAGACCGGCGAGTTGACGGTCAATCTCGACACCAAGACGGTCGAGGTGCAGGGCCAGCGCGTGCATCTGACGGGTAAGGAATATCAGATGCTGGAGCTGCTGTCGCTCCGCAAGGGCACGACCTTGACAAAGGAAATGTTCCTCAACCATCTTTATGGCGGCATGGACGAGCCGGAGCTGAAGATCATCGACGTCTTCATCTGCAAGCTGCGCAAAAAGCTGGCCGCCGCCACCAACGGCCACCACTACATCGAAACGGTCTGGGGCCGCGGCTATGTGCTGCGCAACCCGGAAGACAGTTCCTCCGAAGCTGCCTGATTTTCGACTGCTCGCAACACTCGAAACGCCACACATAAAAAGGGCCCCGGACTAGGGCCCTTTTCTTTTCGGGCCCCGCACCCGGCCGCGATCTGCCTCGGCGCCGCGCTACCGCAAATTTTTTTGTTCCCGGCCCCAAGGAAATCCCAAGTCGTAGCGTCCAATGTGCTGTCGGCTGGCAAAAAAGCCGGTGAACCGGGCGTGGCGGACGAGACGGATGAGGCGTTGGCTTTGGGGGCGGCGGCGGGTGACCGCGCGTCGTTCTCGGCGCTGGTCGAGCGGCAC
>JAYUAJ010000085.1:0-5696 GCA_043741375.1 Hyphomicrobiaceae bacterium
GGCGAAGCATTGTGCACGGCGGGTATCCGCATCCTTGAGGTGCCGCTGAATTCGCCCGATCCGTTCGCATCCATCGCCGCGCTGGCAAAATCCGCAAACGGACGGTTCCTGGTGGGAGCGGGAACGGTGCTGAAGGCCGAGCAGGTAGATCTGTTGCATGCGGCAGGCGGGACGCTCTCTGTTTCACCCGACGGCAATCCCGAGGTGATCGCGCGTGCGGTGACGCTGGGGCTGCTGCCGCTGCCCGGCGTGTTCACACCGACGGAGGCCTTCGCGGCCATCAGGGCGGGAGCGACGTATCTAAAAATGTTCCCAGCCGAAGCGGCGAGCCCGGCGGTGCTGAAGGCCTGGCGCGCGGTGCTTCCGGGCACTGTGCATGTGCTGCCCGTGGGCGGCATATCGGCCGATAATATGGGCACTTGGTTGGATGCGGGCGCCGCCGGTTTCGGGATCGGGTCGAGCCTGTTCAAGCCCGGCGATGCACCCAAGGACGTGGCGGCCAAGGCGGTGACGCTGGTGGCGGCGTGGGAAAAAGCAAAGGCGCTGGCCGCGTAGGTTGGGTTAGCGCGGCCGCCGCTCCCTGACTATTTGCATACGTTCCGATCCCGCGCGTAACCCAACGTTGCACCCCGTGGCTGGTGGGTTACGCGCGGTACAGACAGTTATGTCTCTGTCGAGAGTCCGTGGCCGCGCTAACCCAACCTACGTCCTTCGCGCGCGGCCAGAGCCGCCACTACATCCACGAGCAGCCGGTGTTCCGCCGCGTGAATGCGGGCCGACAGCAAGGCCAGATCATCCGTAGGCTCAATTGATACTGTCTGTATGCTGATCACAGGCCCAGCATCAACGTCTGCAATCACCTCGTGCACCATGACGCCGGTCTCCGCGATTTCGCCGCGCTGGAATGCGGCCATTGCTCGCTCGATGGCGCGCGCGCCGGGGAACATTCCGGGCAGGGCCGGGTGCAGATTGATGACTTTGGCGCTACAGCGATCCAGAAACGCCGGGCTGAGGATGTGCATCCAGCCGGCCAGCACGACGAGGTCAGGTTTGGCCTCGGCGACACGTTCGGTCAGCGCGATGTCGTAGTCTTGGCGCAATGGTTGGTCCGAGCGCTGCAGGCAGATGGCCTCGATACCCGCGCGCTTGGCCCGCGCCAGTCCGAACGCATCTGCCCGGTTCGACAGAACCAGGACGATCTCGCCCGCGATTCGCCCGTCCGCACACGCATCGAGCAGCGCCTGCAGATTGGAGCCGCCGCCCGAGATCAGGACGACGATGCGCGTCATGCCTCGACCAATTCGACGGCATCGCTCATGCGCCGGATGGCCTCACCGACGATCCAGGCGTCCTTGCCGATTACGTTGAGGGCCTTCTGAGCTTCTTTCTCGGGCACAAACAACAACATACCCAGGCCGACATTGAACACGCGCGCCATCTCGTGCGGGTCGATGCCGCCCTCGCGCTGGATCAGTTGGAACAGCGGCGGCATCGGCCAGGCGCCACGCCGGATGCGGGCGGCGATGCGCTCAGGCAGGATGCGCGGCGGGTTCTCGATCAGACCGCCTCCGGTGATATGCGCCATGCCCTTGACCGTAACGCCGGCTCGCCACAGTTCTTCGAGTTCGTTGAGATAGGGTCGGTGCGGAGCGAGTAGCGCGTCGCCGAGACTTCTACCCAGTTCAGGAACCAGCGCCGTCAGATCTCGCCCCGCCAGCACTTTGCGCGCCAGCGAAAAACCGTTTGTATGAAGACCATTCGAGGCGATGCCGATGATGATGTCGCCGGCCTCGATGCCGCTGCCGTCGATGATCCGCCCACGCTCCACCGCGCCGATAATGGTGCCGACGAGATCGAACTCGTTGTCCTCGTAGACGCCCGGCATTTCGGCGGTTTCGCCGCCGAGCAGCGCGCATCCGACCGATTTGCACGCGTCCGCAATGCCTGTGACAATGGCGGCGACGCGTTCGGGCACGAGCTTGTTGAAGGCGACATAATCGAGGAAAAACAGCGGTCGCGCGCCCTGAACGAGGATGTCGTTGACGCAGTGCCCGACGATGTCGTGGCCGATGCTGTCGTAGCGGCCGAGCGCGGCGGCGATCTTGGTCTTGGTGCCGACGCCATCGGTGGAGGCGACCAGGACGGGGGCGGCCATGCCCTTGAGGGCGGCGGCGTCGAAAAGCCCGCCGAACGCGCCGATGCCGGCCAAAACCTCCTTGCCGTAGGTCGACTGCACCGCGCTCTTCATGAGGTGTACGGCGCGATTGCCCGCCGCGATATCGACGCCGGCGTCGCGATAGGTGGTCTTGGTCATGGCGCTTTGGCTCCGATATCGCGGCGGTAGTGCATGCCGTCGAAGTGGATCTTTTCGATGCCGGCGTAGGCGCGGGCGCGGGCCTGCGCGAGGGTTTCGCCCGTCCCGGTCACGGCGAGCACACGGCCGCCATCCGTCAGTGTGCGTCCGCTTTGGTCAAGGCGTGTGCCGGCGTGGAAGACGGTAGCTTCGGCCGCATCCGCGAGGCCGGAAATGGCGTCGCCCTTGCGATAGTCGCCGGGATAGCCGCCCGAGGCCGCAACGACGGCAACCGCCGAGCCGGACGTCCAGGAAACGCCGATGCGATCGAGCGTTCCCGTCGCACAGGCCTCCAGCACATCCAAAAGATCGCTTTGCAACAGCGGCAGGATCGCTTGCGTTTCAGGATCGCCAAAGCGGCAGTTGAATTCGATGACGCGCGGGCCGGAATTCGTCAGCATGAGGCCGGCATAGAGCACGCCGGAAAACGGTATGCCCTCGGCCGCCATGCCCCGGATCGTCGGCTCAAGGATGGTTTCGCGAATGGCTTCGAGCAAGGCGGGCGTGACGATGGCCGCGGGCGCATAGGCGCCCATGCCGCCGGTGTTCGGCCCTAGGTCGTTGTCGAACGCGCGCTTGTGGTCCTGCGCTGCCGGCATGACCCGGAGCGTCTTGCCGTCGCAAAAGGCGAGTACGGACGCTTCCGGTCCCTGCAGGCGCTCCTCGATGACGACCTCGTCGCCCGCCGTGCCAAACATCCGCTCCGAGAGCATCTGGTACAGCGCCGTCTCGGCTTCTGCCATCGTCTCGGGAACGATCACGCCCTTGCCCGCAGCGAGCCCAGAGGCCTTGATCACCACCGGGTAATCGACCGATGAGAGATGTGCGAGCGCGAGCGCCAGCTCCGTAAAGACCGCGTAGCGCGCGGTGGGCACGCCATGCCGTTGCATGAAGGCCTTAGCGAAGACTTTCGAGGATTCGATTTGGGCGGCGGCCTGCGATGGGCCGAAGCACCCGAGACTTGCGGCGTGGCACGCATCGGCAAGTCCGGCGGCCAAAGGGGCTTCCGGGCCGACCACGACCATGCCGGCGTTCTCAGCGCGCGCGACCGCGATAAGGCCGGAAAAGTTCAATTCGTCGATGGCGGCGTTCGCGACCTTGCCGCGCATCGCCGCTGTGCCGCCATTGCCGGGCGCCACGACAATGCGGCGTACACGGGCAGACTGTGCGAGCTTCCAGGCCAGCGCGTGCTCGCGCCCGCCGCGCCCAACGATCAGCACCGTGACGGGTTCGGGCGCGCTCACGCCTCCTGCCCCCACATGCTGTCAAAACTGCCCTTCTCGGTCTCCCCGGCCAGCGCCGTCGCATCCAGCTCCAGCGGATAGTCGCCCGTGAAGCACGCGCTGCAATGACCGCAGCCGGGCCGCGCCAAACCCTCGGTCACGCAGGCCATCAGGCCCTCGTGCGAGAGATAGGCGAGACTGTCGGCGCCGATGTGCTCGCGGATCTGTTCGACCGTCAGCTCGTGCGCGATCAGCTGCTTGTGGCCCGCCATGTCGATGCCCATGAAGCAAGGATGGCGCACCGGCGGCGAGGACACGCGTACATGCACTTCCCTGGCGCCGCCCTCGCGCAGTAGGCGGACGATCGGGCCGACGGTGTTGCCGCGCACGATCGAATCATCGATCAGCACCACGCGCTGGCCCGTGAGATTGGCCGTAAGCGGATTGAATTTCAAATGGATGCCAGCCTTGCGCAACTGGTCGTCCGGCTGAATGAAGGTGCGGCCGATGTAGCGGTTCTTGGTCAGCCCCTCGCTATAGGGAATGCCGGATTCCCTTGCGTAACCGATGGCGGCCGGGGTGGCGCTATCCGGCACGCCGATCACCAGATCGGCCGCAGCGGGCGCTTCCCTGGCGAGTTGTGCCCCCAGTTTCTGCCGTATGCGGTGGATGCCACGATCCTCCAGCACCGAGTCGGGCCGGGCGAAGTAGACATACTCGAACACGCAGAGGGCGGAGGGCTTCTCCGTCTTCACCCCAAGGATGCTGGCGACGCCGTTGCGATCCAGGCGGACGATTTCTCCTGGCGCGACCTCGCGCAGGTACGTGGCGCCGATGGTTGCGAGTGCGCAGGATTCCGAGGCGACGACGAACCCCTTGGCGCCATCTTTCACGGCGATTTCGCCCAAGCAGAGCGGGCGCAGCCCCAAGGGATCGCGGCAGGCGAACACCGCATCGCGTGTCATGATGACGAGCGAATAAGCGCCTTCCGCCTGCGCCATGAACGCCTCTATGCGTGCCTCCCAGTCCGGCTTCAGCGAGGCCCGCGACACGGGCGGGGCGGCCAGCATCTGGATGATGACTTCGCTATCGCTGGATGACGACAGGCCGACGCCGCGCTCAAGCAGTATGCGGCGCAATTTGGCGGCGTTGGTGAGATTGCCGTTGTGGCCGACGCCGAGCGGGCCGTAGATGCTCTCGATCAGATAGGGCTGGGCGTTGCGCAAGTGCGACGAGCCCGTTGTCGAATAGCGATTGTGGCCAATGGCCAGATGGCCCTTCAGCGGCTTCAGGCGCTCTTCCGTAAACACCTGCGCCACCAGGCCCATGCCCTTATGAACGTAGGCGGAGCGTCCGTCGCTGGTGGCGATGCCGGCGCTCTCCTGCCCGCGGTGTTGCAAGGCATAAAGAGCAAAGAACGTCTGCCGCGCCACGTCCATGCCAGGCGCGTAGATGCCGAAAACGCCGCAGGCTTCGCGCGGGCGATCGAATTCGTCCGTCATCATCTTAGCGACTCCAGTGCCTTGGCGATGCGGGGGCCGGCCGGCTGCGCGCCGGGGACGAAGGCGACGCCCGTCAGACGTTCATAGACCGAAATGTAGCGCGACGCGAGGTCCGCGACCAAAGCGGGCGGCAGCGGCGGGACGGGGCCGTCGCCGCGATAGCCTTGTTTGGCGAACCACAACCGCAAATGTTCCTTGTCAAGACTTTCGGGTTCCGCGCCAGTGTTGCGGGTGGCCTCGAAGCTGGCCTGACTCCAGTAGCGGCTGCAATCAGGCGTATGCACCTCATCGATCAGGGCGAGCGCGCCGTCGATGAGCCCAAACTCGTATTTGGTGTCGACCAGAATCAGGCCGGCCGTGCGGGCGCGTTGCTGGCCGCGTTTGAACACTGCGAGCGCGGCGGCGCGGACCTCAGCCCAGAGCGAGGCCGCCACGATGCCGCGCGAAACAACGTCGTTCTCCCTCAGCCGCTCGTCATGCGCGCCAGCGGGAGCTTTGGTGGTCGGCGTGATCACGGGTTCGGGCAAGGCGTCGTTCTTTTTCAGCCCTTGCGGCAAGGTCAATCCGTAGGGCTTCTCGGCGCCAGACACATAGAGCGTCCAAAGGGACGTGGACGTG
>JAYUAJ010000086.1:0-28552 GCA_043741375.1 Hyphomicrobiaceae bacterium
GACGCTGCCTGGCTGTTCATGCAGTGGGCCTGCTCGAAGGACGTGATGGCCCGCTGCACGCAGCTCGGCGGTTTTGCGCCCATGCGCATTTCGGCTTTCGACGACCCGCGCGTCAAGGCTAAGGCCAAAGTCGGCCCGGGCACGACGCGCCACTTGGATGTCGTCAAGTGGACGATCGACAATGCCATGGCCTCCGAGCCCGACATGCCGCTGTGGGCCGGTTTCTCGAACAACGAGATCCCGACCGAACTCGGCAAGCTGCTCACTGGCCAGTCCTACGGCGGCGACGCCAAGGCCTGCATGGACGCCGTGGCCGCGCAGATCGACGCCAAGGTGAAGGACGCCGGCCTGTAGAAACCTTCCCTCTCCCCCGCCTTTTCGCGGGGGAGAGGGTGGCGCGCAGCGCCGGGTGAGGGCAGCCGCGTGCTCCGCTCCTGTCGAGAGCGGTACGGAGCAAGCGGCTGCCCCTCACCTGTCGCTGATTCCTCGTCGCTTCGCTGCTCCTGTTTTGCGCCTCCGCGCAGGGGGGCGACATCCTCTCCCCCTAAGCAGGGGGAGAGGAGTAGACAGCACGGACCGCATGGCCCAGGACCTCGTCATCGGCATCGACAGTTCCACCTCGGCGACCAAGGCCATCGCCTGGACCGGGACGGGCGAAGCGGTGGCCGAAGGCCGGCAGTCGATCCAGCTCCACAACCCGCATCCTGGCTGGTTCGAGCAGGACCCCGCCGACTGGTGGGGCTCGACCAAGACGGCGCTGACCCAACTCACCGCCAAGATCGATGCGTCGCGCGTCGCGGCCTTGGCCATTTCCAATCAGCGCGAGACCTTTGGTCTGTTCACAGAAGATGGCGAACCTTTGCGCGCTGGTACGACGTGGCTCGACGAGCGTGCCCGGCCGCAGGTTGCCCGCTTTGCCGAGAGCTTTGGCGCCGACCGGGTGCACGATATTTCGGGAAAGCCGTCCGACGTGCTGCCATGCCTCTACCGCATGATATGGTTCGCCGAGCACGAACCCGAAACCTTCGCGCGCGCCTCGCGCATGGCCGAGGTGCACGGCTATCTGGTGCATAAGCTCACTGGGAGCTGGGCGACTTCGACGGCCTCGGCTGATCCCATGGGCGTCCTGGACATGCGCGCGCAAACCTGGTCGCGCGAGATTTTGGACGCGGCTGGGGTGGATATCGCGCGGTTGCCTAAACTGTTCCGGCCCGGAGAGGTCATCGGAACGGTAAGCGCGCAAGCTGCCTTGGCAACCGGCCTGCAGGCGGGCACCCCGGTGGTCGCCGGCGGCGGCGACGGCCAATGCGCGGGCACCGGCGCGCAGATCACCGCCCCCGGCCGTGCCTACATCAACCTGGGCACCGCCGTCGTTTCGGGCAGCTATGGCCTCGACTACGCCCACGACCGGGCCTTCCGTACCGAGACGGCAGTCGGCGATGGCGGCTACATCTACGAAGTCTGCGTGCGGACGGGCACCTTCCTGGTCGATTGGATGGCGCGCGAGATGTTCAACGCCGACCCGGCCAAGCAGGCCAGCATATTCAAGACGCTGGAAGCCGAAGCCGCGCAAAGCCCGATCGGGGCTGGTGGCGTCGTGCTGCTGCCCTATTGGCTGGGCTGCATGAACCCCTATTGGGACAGCTACGCGCGCGGCGTCATCGCCGGCATCTCCGGCTCGACCAAGCGCGGCGACATCTATCGCGCGCTGCTCGAAGGGATCGCGCTGGATGCGGCCGAAGCCACCGATAAAGTCGTCGCCACCACGGGCATCCCGATCGACAGTCTGGTCGCGATCGGCGGCGGTTCGGACAGCGACCTCTGGCTGCAGATCGTCGCCGATGCCATGGCGCGCCCGGTGCAGCGCTCGGTGACGCGCGAAGCCTCCAGCCTCGGCGCAGCCATGGCCGCCGCGCGTGGGGCAGGATGGTTCTCTAGCATTTCCGCCGCCTCGGCTGCGATGGCGGCGGCGCCCGTCAGAACATTTGAACCGGACGCGAAGCGAGCCGCCCGCTACCTGCAGCTGCGCTCCATCCATGCCGATCTCTGGCCGACTCTCTCGGTTTGGAACGGGCGGTTGGCCGCGTTTGCGGAGGCTGGCTCATGAAGCCGCTCTCTGCCCTCAGCGATGCCGCAGCGCGCAAGGTTGTCTGCGTCCTCACCGACATCGATGACACGCTGACCACCGAGGGACGGCTTCCGGCTGCGGCCTACGCGGCTCTTGAGCACCTGCATGCGGCAGGCCTGAAGGTCGTGCCCATCACCGGCCGACCCGCCGGCTGGTGCGATATGGTCGCGCGCTTCTGGCCGGTGGATGGCGTGGTCGGCGAGAACGGCGCGTTCTACTTCCGCTACGACCCGGCGACGCGCAAGATGATCCGCCGCTTCGTCGCCAGCGACGCCGAGCGCACGGTCAACCGGGCTCGCCTGACGGCGCTGGGCAAACGCATTCTGGCCGAAGTCCCAGGATCTGCGATCTCCGCCGATCAGCTCTATCGCGAGGCTGACCTCGCCATCGATTTCTGCGAGGATGTGCCAAAGCTCTCGGACGCTGCGGTAACGCGCATTGTGAAACTGTTCGAGGCCGAGGGGGCGGTCGCAAAGGTCTCTTCGATCCACGTCAACGGCTGGTTCGGCGCCTACGACAAGCTCTCGATGACCCGCATCTTCGCCAACGACATTCTTGGCCTCGACCTCGACACCGCGCGCGAAAAATTCATCTTCTGCGGCGACAGCCCGAACGATGCGCCGATGTTCGGCTATTTTCCGCTTGCCTGCGGGGTCGCCAATGTGCGGGACTTTGCCTGCCGCTTGCCGGCCGAACCGGCGTTCGTGTCCGACGCGCGGGGTGGCGCGGGCTTTGTTGAGATCGCAAACCGTTTGTTAGCGGCGCGCCGCGCCACGACTTGAGAGGACTGGACAGATATGGCGGGCGTGACGATCAGAGGCATTAAGAAGTCCTACGGCAAGACCGAGGTCATACATGGCATCGATCTCGACATCAAAAACGGCGAATTCGTCGTGTTGCTTGGGCCTTCGGGCTGTGGCAAGTCCACGCTGCTGCGCATGATCGCGGGGCTGGAGCCGATCAGCGCTGGCACGGTGTCCATTGGCGGTGAGGTGGTCAACGATCTGCACCCCAAGGACCGCAACATCGCCATGGTGTTCCAGAATTACGCCTTGTACGCCCATATGTCCGTGTTCGATAATATGGCTTTCTCGATGCAGTTGAAGAAGCTGCCCAAGGACGAGATTGCCAAGAAGGTCGAGTGGGCCGCCGGCATCCTCAATCTCACGGACTATCTTGCCCGCTATCCGCGCGAGCTCTCGGGCGGGCAACGCCAGCGCGTCGCCATGGGGCGCGCTATCGTGCGCGATCCGGCGGTGTTTCTGTTCGACGAGCCGCTGTCAAACTTGGACGCCAAGCTGCGCGTGCAGATGCGCACCGAGATCAAGGAACTGCACCAGAAGCTTGGCACCACGATCGTCTACGTCACCCACGACCAGATCGAGGCCATGACCATGGCTGACCGCATCGTGGTGCTGAAGGACGGTTACATCGAGCAGGTGGGGCCGCCGCTGGACGTCTACGACCGGCCGGCGAACCTGTTCGTCGCCGGCTTCATCGGCTCGCCGCCGATGAACATGTTCAATGGGACCGTGGCTGAGGCTGCGGGCGGGTTGGTGGTCAATGCCGGCGGTGTGACGCTGCCGCTGCCGTTTGGCGCGCGTGTTACGGCCGGTCAGGCGGTCAGCTATGGCGTGCGGCCGGAGCATCTGAAGCCCGCCCTCAATGGGTCCGGCTTTGCCGCCAAGGTCGCCGTGGTCGAGCCGACGGGACCCGAAATCCATATCTATGCTGCGGCGGCCGAACACGACATCTGCGTTGTCACGCAGGATCGTATCCAGCCCGAACCGGGCACTGAGATCCGCCTGACACCTATGTTGGACCGCGTGCAAGTGTTCGACCCGGTGACTGGCAAAGCGCTGGCCGGATAAAATCCCCGCTAACGCATATTTCCCGTATGCCCGAGCGAGTACCGCCCTGGCTGCGGCCAGACCGACAACCCATGCGGCTCGAAGCCGACTGGGATCTTGGTCACCGCGCCGCTGGTGGTGTCGATGGCGTAGACCTCGCTGTCGAAGCGGCCCGAGAACCACAGCGTCTTCCCGTCGGCGCTGACCCCGCCCATGTCGGGGCTGCCGCCGTCGGGGATCGGCCACTGCCCAACGATGCTGCGCGTGGCGAAATCGATCACCGTTACGCCGCCATTGCCGTTCGGAAAGCCGGTCGGCATGGCGTGCGAGCCGCGATTGGCCACGAACAGACGCTTGGCGTCGCGGCTGACGCAGAAGCCGTGCGCGCCGGGGCCGGTGGCGATGAAGCCGATCTCGGTGAGCGTTTCGCCGTCAATCATGTAGACGCCGTCCGAGACCATGTCGGCAACGTAGAACACCTTGCCGTCGGGCGAGACACGCACGTCCTGCGGCATGCCGTGGGACATGGAGCCGTGTCTTATGCGCGATCTCGAGCCTTGATAGCGGCGTTGGCCGCGCCGGCCGTGGCCTGGTTTGGCGGCGTGCTCCATCGGCAGCATGCTGGCGCCGTCGGCGCGCGAGCCTTGCTTGGAGAGCGTCAGCGTACCGAGCACTTTGCGGTCGACCAGATCGACTTTGGTGACGGCGCCGATGAACTCGCAGGAAAAGATGGCGTAACGGCCGTCGATGGAAAAATCGGCATGATTGAGGCCGTGGCAGTCGGGCGTCTCGATGGTGTAGAGCGAGGCCAGCGTATGCGGATCGCGGAACTCCAGCGCGCGCTGAGCCTCGCGCACCACGATGGCGGCGCTGCCGTCCGGCGTGAAATACATGTTGTACGGATCATGCAGGGGCACGTTTTTGCCGGGCTTGCCGGTGAGCGGATCAATCGGGGTCAGCGAGGCTGCGCCGCCGCCGTCGGCGTTGTTGGTAACCCAGAGCGTTTTCAAGTCCCAGGACGGCACGATGTGCTGAGGACGCAAGCCAACCTTGAATTTGTCCACGACCTTCATGGTGGCAGGATCGATGACAGTGACGCTGTTGTCGCCGTGCTCGGGGACGTAGATGCGCGACAGCGCCCCCTGGGTGGCCGGGCTCATGTGGCCGGCCGCCGTCTCGGAGTAGAGGTTGTTTGGGTCCACGACCGGCGGCATGCCGGGATAACCGCCAGCGTACGCGGCCGTTGAGCCGACCATCAAGCCGAGCGCAACACAGATCGTCAGCGAAGATGCCAAGTTTCGCGGCCCAAGCATTGCAGTCCCCCACGCAATCAATCGAATCAGCGCCAGTCTACTGCCGCGCCGCAGCTTTTTTTATCGCTGCGACGGTTTGCGCGACGATCAAGTCCACGCCCAGCTGCCCCAGCTCGGCCGTGGCGTGCGCGGGCGTGCCCCCGTAAATCCCGTTACTCTCCGTGAGCCCTTTCGCGGTCGCCAATTTGTCCTTGCGTACCAGGGCCGGATCGATCGCGAGCATAAGCGAGGTATCGGCCAGCCCCGCGTGGGTGCCGATTTCGCCTGCCGCCGCGCCGTGATCCTTCAGGACTTGCACGTATTCGCCTTGCGTGACGCGATAATACTCCGCGATGGCGTAGACGCGGACATCCGATTTCAGCCATTTGCCGGTCAGCTTGTCGGCGACTGCCGTCATGTCCTTCTGGTAGCCGCCGTGATCGCCCAGAAAGACGATCGTCTTGAATCCGGCATGGCGCAGACTCTGGGCTGTCCAGTCGAGGACGCTCTGAAAGGCGGCGTCCGGGATGGTCAGCGTTCCGGGGAACTTTACGTGGGCCTGGGGCGGCTCAATCGTGCCTTCAGGTACATAGGCCATGACAGGGGCCACGATGGCGTCGCCCAGCTTGGCCGCGATCATCCCAGCCAAGGCTTTGGCCCGCACATTGTGCTTGCCGAGCGCCATCAGAGGCCCGTTCTGCTCTGTGCCGCCGATCGGAACGATGGCGGTGGTGGCGCCGCCAGCGATGGCGTCGCGCAATTCGGTCCAGGTCAGCTCTTCGAGGAAAACGGACGGCGCGGCCGCGAAGGCTGGCCCGGCGATGAGCAGCAACGCGGCAATCGACAAGAGAGTGGCAAGACGCATGCGATCTCCTCTGACGGCGTCCCGTTATCGAGGCCTGGCCCAGCCTCGGCAAGGCTTGGCGGGCCACAGTGGCGGCAATTCGGGATACCGATTGGTAAGATTCCCGGTTATGGCGTTGGCGGGCATCCCGTGCCCAAGCAGGCCATGCATCCGTTCAAGTGGTTGTGGAGCAAGGGTTGAAACGAAGGGTGGGCTGAGGTTTTCCGACGCCCACCACTGCGGACGTGCCGCGAGACGGTGGGCTTCGCGAAAATGCTCAGCCCACCCTACGTCTGGGTCCGTCACGGTCCCAGATGCGCATTGCGTTGTGGTCGGCGCTTTCACTCGCGCCAATGCACCCGGTAGCCGACCGGGAACAGCGACAGGCCGAAGCGGCGGCCCACCAGGCCCCAGATGCCTTGCGGGGCGAACAGCATGATCACGATCGCGAGCGCGCCCAGGATGATGTAGTAGACCGTGCCGTAGTCGGCCAGCCACCAACGCAACAGGAAATAGACCAGCGTGCCGATGATCGGGCCCTCGATGGTGCCGATGCCGCCGATGACGACGATGAAAATGACGAAGGCGGTCCAGTCGTTGACCGAGAAGGCGGCATCGGGCGAGATGCGCAGCTTTTGCAGGAAGATCAGTGCGCCAACCATCGACGTGACGGCGGCGACCAGCACATAGACCAGGAATTTCACCTCCGTGATCTTCACGCCGAGACTTGAGGAGGCGACCTCGCCGTCGCGGATGGCGGTGAGGGCGAGGCCGATGCGCGAGCGCAGCAAGGCGTAGACGAGGCCGACCGATCCGGCGCCAAGCGCGAGGGATACCCAATACACCAACGCCTCGCGCCCATCGCGGGTGTCGGAAATGGATTTGACGATGGTGGTGGTCAGACTGGTGCCTGAGCCGCCGCCCAGCACCGCGACTTGCGCAAAGCCAAGCCGAAAGACCTCGGCGACCACCCAGGTGCCGATGGCGAAATAGGCGCCCTGCAGGCGGAACACGAGCAGGCCAACCGGAAAGGCCGCCAGCGCAGCGACGACGCCCGCGATGGGGATCGCCAACAGGGGTGGGACGCCAAGGTATTGGGCGCCCGCGAACAAAGCGTAGCCGCCGAGCCCGACAAAGGCCTGTTGCCCCACCGAGACCAGGCCAGTGTAGCCGGCCAGAAGGTTCCACAAGCTGGCGAGAGCGAGATAGGTGGCGAACTCGCCGAACAGGCGCAGTTCGGCGCGGGTGCCCCACCAGGGCGCCGCAGCAAGCACCACCAGAGCGATGATCGCGAGCACACCCGCGAGGCGGCTGAGCGGTGTCGAGCGGGTGATGGATACGGTCATCCCTCGATCCTCGGAAACAGGCCCTTGGGGCGCACGGCGAGCACGACCAGGAAAGCGATGTGGCCGGCCAGTTGTTGCCAGCCGGGATTGATTTCGGCGCCCACCCCCTGGGCCACCCCGAGAATGACGCCGCCGGCCAGCGTGCCCCAGAGACTGCCGAGCCCGCCGATGATCACCGACTCGAAACCGTAGATCAGGCGCGCCGGCCCAATCGACGGATCGAAGTTGGCGCGGATGCCGAGAAACACGCCGGCGATGCCGACCACGCCTAAGCACAGGGCCATGGCCATGGCGTTGACGTGGCCGTTGTTGAGCCCCATCAGCTGGGCGATTTCGCGGTCATCGGAGACGGCGCGGAAGGCGCGGCCGGCGCCGGTGCGGTAGAAGATATATTGCAGCCCCGCTATCACGGCGACGGCGGTGATGAACATGAGCAGTGGCATGTAGCCGATGCCGATGCCGGGCGGGATGGTGAAGCTGGCGGTTTCCAGGCCCCCCGCGTTCAGCTTGCGGCTGTCAGCGGTGAAGTATTGCAGCAGGCCGTTCTGCAGGATGACCGAGAGGCCGAAGGTGACCAGCAGGGGCGGCAGCAGATCCTTGCCGAGCGTGCGGTTGAGGATGCCGCGCTGCAAGGCATAACCGATGGCCGCCATGACGGGGACAACGATGACAAGCGCCACCAGCGGATGCAGGCCGAGCATCTGCACCGCAACCAGGCCGATATAGGCAGCCAGCACGATGAAGTCGCCGTGCGCGATGTTGACCAGCCGCATGACGCCGAAGATCAGCGACAGGCCGGCGGCGAACAGTGCGTAGAGCCCTCCTACCAGCACGCCCTGAACGATGGCATTGATCCATTCCATCACTTGGCCATCACTGTGTTCCGAAGTAGGCTGCCGAAATCTGATCGCGCGTGTACGCCTTGGGATCGCCCTCCAGCGAGACACGGCCTTCCTGCAGGCAGATGAAATGCTGTGCGACGCTGAGCGCCCGCGTTACGTCCTGTTCGACCAGGATCGCGCTCATGCCCTTGCCGACGATGCGCGGCAGCATCTGGTAGATGTCCTTGATGACAACGGGCGCCAAGCCGAGGCTGAGCTCGTCGAGCAGCAGCAGGTCGGGATTGCTCATCAGCGCGCGGCTGATCGAAACCATCTGCTGCTGGCCACCGGACAAGGATGTTGACGGACTATTGCGCTTTTCTGCAAGGATCGGGAAGAGCTCGTACACCGACTTGAGCGACCAGGGGCCGGGCCGGTTCACGCGGCCCCCGAGGATGAGGTTCTCTTCCACCGACAGCGAGGGAAACAGCCGCCGTCCTTCCGGCACCAGCGCGATGCCGCGCTTGACGATGTCGTTGGCAGGCACGCCGCCTAGGTTCTGGCCGCGCCAGACGATCGCCCCGGGCTTAGAAGCGACCAGCCCGCAGATAGATTTCAGCAGGGTGCTCTTGCCGGCGCCGTTGGAGCCGATCAGGGACAGCAGCTCGCCTTCGCGCAGCTGCAGCGAGATGCCATGGAGCGCCTGGAAGTCGCCATAGAACGACTCAAGGCCATCGATCGTCAGCACAGCATCAGACATCTGCGCCGTCCCCCATGTAGACCGAGCGCACATCGGCATTGGCCATCACGGCGGCAGGGGCGCCCTCGGCGATCTTCTTCCCGTAGTTGAGCACGACCAGGCGCTGGGCCACCGACAGCAGGGCGTGCACGACGTGTTCAATCCACACGATGCTGACGCCGGACGCGTGCACGTCGCGGATGGCCGTCAGCAGCGACTGGCACTCGGAATCGGTGAGCCCACCCGCAATCTCGTCGAGCAGGAGCAGTTTGGGATCAGTCGCCAGCGCGCGCGCCATTTCCAGGCGCTTTCGCTCCAGAAGGGTCAGGGAACCTGCCAGCAGGTTGGCCTTGGGCTTTAGCCCGGTCAGGTCCAGCACCTCGGCCGCGCGCTGGCGTGGGTCATTGCGCTGATGCGTCCGCCCAAAGGTGGCGCCGACCAGCACGTTCTCGAACACCGTCATGCCGGAGAACGGGTTCGGGATCTGGAACGAGCGCGAAATGCCCTTGCGGCAGCGCACCGAGGCGGACTGCGCGGTGATGTCTTCGCCGTTGAAATGGACCGACCCGGTCTCAGGCCGGGCGGTGCCGGTGATCAGATTGAACAGCATCGTCTTGCCAGCGCCGTTCGGCCCCAGGATGCCGACGATCTCGTTGTCAGCGACCTCCAGCGAGAAATCGTCAGTTACGACGAGCGCGCCGTATTTCTTGGAGAGGTTGTGCAGGGACAGGAGGGTCATCTGTTCTTGAGTTAGCGCAATTTCCGGTCAAGTCGAACCACAACTGTCATCCCGGATGCGCTGCAGCATTCTTCATGATGCAGCGCTGATCCGGGATCTCCCTCGGCTCCTGCCCCACTGCGCCACCGCAGAGCCGATGGATCCCGGGTCTGCAGCGCACCGTTAAAAACGCTGCGCTGCGCCCGGGATCACAAATAGTGGCAACGCCCACCCCGCTACCAGCATGTCACGGGGGGAGAGGGGACCAAGACTACCCCAGCAGCCTGACCTTGCCGGCGACGGGGATCTCCGGATGCTGCGGATTGGCGACGATCGACAGCTCTACCTTGTCGCCTTTGCGGTTCCATTGGCCGCCGGCCAGCGGCGTCTTGGACACATTCTTGACCGGTCCGCCGCCGGTCCAGTTCACCGGGCCGACGATGGTCTTCATGTTCGTGGCGGTGATTGCGGCCAGAACGGCTTTGGGATCATTGAGATCGGCCGCGCGCTTGATCACGTCCAGCGCCACCTCGAAGATGGCGTGGCTGAAGCCAAGCGTCGCCGTCCATTGCTTGCCGCTGGCCTTCTCGTAGGAATCGGCCAGCTGCTGCGCCGTGGTTCCATCCAGGCTGGATGCGTACGGGAAGGTTGGCGCCCACCAGGCTTCGGTGGTGAGGCCATCGGCCCGCTCGCCGAGCGCTCCGACCGAGGCCGGGAACAGCAGCGCCTTGCCGACCGTGACCACCTTTGGCTTGAACCCCTGCTGGGCGGCCTGGCTCCAGAACGTTGCGAAGTCCGGCGGGATCATCACGCCCGTGACGATCTCGCAGCCGGCCGTCTTGAAGGCCGAGATCTGCGATGAGAAATCGTTGTTCAGCGGCTGGTAACGGCCGGGATCGACCAGATCGTATCCGGCGGCTTTCAACGGGCCGGGTAGGCCGTGCTCGGCATCGCCCCAGGCATTGCCGTCGGCATCGTTCGGGAACAGGCCGCCAACTTTCTTGGCCGCGCCCGACTGGTCCCAGATGCCGACGAAATTGGCGATGATGTCTTCCAGGCCCCAGAAGAAGTGGTAGGTCCAGTCGAAGCCCTTGGCTGGATCGCCTTTGCGGCCGAAGAAATAGGGCTGCCACGGACAATTGGTGGAAATGCAGGGTACGCCGTTCAGCTCGGCCTGGTCGGCGGCCGGGTTGGTGGTGTCTGGCGTGTCCTTGGTCAGCAACAGGTTGACCTGGTCCTTCAGGATGAGTTCGGACGCGACTTCCGCGGCGCGGTTCGGGTTCGACTGCGAGTCCTTGGTGATGAGCTGGATCTTGACCGGCTTGCCATTGTTGGTGAGCCCATCCATCGATTTCTGGATGCCCGCGATGATCCAGTCCTGCGCCTCGCCAAAGCCGGCAAGCGGACCGGTGAGGGGCGACACGAGGCCGATCTTGAAGACACCATCGGCCGCGCGGGCCGAACGCAGCCGCAGCACGGCGGGTGCGGCGATGGCAGCGCCAGCGCCCTGCATCAGGTGGCGGCGAGTCAGGCTGGATTTTGCAGTCATAAAGTCCTCCCTTGGAAAGTGAAATGTTCTTATCGTTCTGAGGCGATTGAAGCGGAGATCAGCAGGGCATGCAAGCGGTGTAACGCCTCAGAATGCGGTATCGCCCGTGACCTGCCGGTACATGATGGGAAGAAATTCGCCGAGGTAGCTCATCTCCTCGGTACAGTGCTGGTGCAGGCGGCGGGCGAGGTCGTCGGTCACGCGCTCGGCCCGCATGGCGGCGGCTTCGGCGTCGTTGATCGGATGGCTCGGGTCACGGCTTTCAATGTGCCCCAGGAAGAAGCGCGAGCGCATTTCGCAGCCAGCGTCCGTGTTGCGCACGAAATGGGTCATGCGCGCAAAGTTGACTGGGTGCTCCAGCGAGCCGATGCGGGCGCAGATCGCGGCGCCGTTCAGGGCGGCGTAGCGTGCGGGATCGTAAAACTCGTGCGGATCGCGAAAGTTGATGCGCAGCTGGTAGTTCGGCCCATCGGAGCCGGCGAGATATTCGTGGACCAGGTGACTGGAGCCGATATGCGTGCCGGGGACGCGGTCCTCCCAGTCGGAGAAAAGATGATCGGACGGGTGCCACAGCTTGTATTGCTCCGTACCGCCCAGATAGCGAAACCACCACTCGACCATCTTGGCCCGGCAGCGCGGCATGCGCGCGAGGGCGCAGACCGTTTTGAAACCATCAGAATAGTCGACCACGCCGGATTCAATCTTGAGATAGCCGGGCTGCAAGAGATCGTTCACTTCGGCAAAGCGCATTCACAGCCTCACAGAATCTGGTTCAGATGCTTCAAATGTTCAGTCACTTTGGCGCGCAAAGTCGCCTTCTGATCGTCGGTCCAGGTCATGAATCCGCGATTGGTCTTGAAGCCGAGCTTACCCTCCGCCACCAGCGCTCTCAGCGTGGGCGTCGGTTCAGTCGAGCGGTCGAGATGCGGCAGTACGTTGGCCTGGATGTCGAGCGTCAGATCCGTTCCCACCAGATCGGCGTTTTCCAAGGGGCCGAGCACGGCGAGGCGGCGGCCGAAGGAATTCTTGACCACCAGGTCGACGGTTTCGGCGTCGCACACGCCCGCGTCGACCAACGCGATCGCCTCGCGCCACAACGCGTGCTGCATGCGGTTGCCGACAAATCCGGGCACGTCCTTCTTGACGTGGACGGCGACCTTGCCGAGTTTTGTCAAGAGCGCGATCATGCGGGAAACATTCGCGGGATCGGTGCCCTCGGCCTCGATGACCTCCACCAGCGGCACCAGATAGGGCGGGTTCCACCAATGGGTGCCGAGCACGCGCTGCTTGGATGTTACGCACGCCGCAATCTGCCCGATTGGGATGACGGAGGTGTTGGAGCAGAGCAGCGCGTCGGGACGGGCGGCGGCCTCCAGTTGCGCGAAAATCTCCTGCTTCAGCGGCAGTTTTTCCGGCACGGCCTCGACAATGATGTCGGCATCGCGCACGGCTTCTGCCAACGTCCCGCAGGTGGTGATGTTCGCCACCGCAGCTTCATTCCATCCGATAGACGTCACGGTCGCCCGAACGCGGTCTTTTGCCAACGCCAGAACATTCGGGAAGGGGTCGGTGATCGCGACCGGATGCCCGCCATGGGCGAACACGGCAGCCAAGCCATGACCCATCAGGCCCGCCCCGATGATCGCGATTTTTTCGGGCATGAGTTCACCTACCCGGCCGTATAGCCGCCATCAGCATAAAGAATATGTCCAGTATAGAAGTCCGACGCCTTCGAAGCCAAGAACAGCAGCGGCCCAGCGAGATCGTCCGGCTCGCCCAGCCGCCCCTTGGGAACCCGGGCAAGGAACCCGGCCCGTACCGTCTTGGCCCTGTCGTCGTCGCCGAACATCCATTCCGTCAATGGCGAGCGGAATACCGTCGGGGCAATGGCGTTGACCGTTATGCCCGACGGTCCGAGTTCGCAGCCGAGCGCCTTGGTCATGCCGTCAACTGCTGATTTCGAGGCGCAATAGGCCGTGTACCCAGCAGGATGCCCGAGCAGCCCCCGCGCGGAAGACATCAGCACGATCTTGCCGCCGCCGCCCTGCTTGGTCATCTGCGCGGTTACCGCGCGCGCCATCAACCAGGACTGAGTTACGTTGGCGTCCATGACATCGAGGAAGCGCTCGGGCGACATCTCTGTGATCTTCGAAACATCGTTCTTTCCCGAAGCGACGACGAGAATGTCCACGCGGCCAAATCGGGCCACCGCAGCCTCGATGATCCTGGCGCAATTGGCCTCGCTGGAGGGACGAACATTGACGCCCTCGACCAGCGCGCCCATGCTGGCGCACTCGGCCGAAATCGCCTCAAGTTCGGCTTTCTTGCCCGCTGTCAGCACCAGTTTGGCGCCCGCAACCGCCAGCACGCGGGCCGCCACCGCCCCGAACGCGCCCGAGGCGCCGGTGATGATCGCGACCTTGCCGGTCACATCGAACAGGGAGAGCGGGTTCTTGAGCCAATCGGTCATGGCGCTACTCTCAAGACGGTTGAAACGTAGGGTGGGCTGAGCCTTCGCGAAGCCCACCGCGACACACCTGCTGCACGATGGTGGGCTCCGCGAAAAGCTCAGCCCACCCTACGGATCTACGGTTTGGGCGGATACGGAATGACCACCAGCATCTTGCAGACGTGGTTGCTCTTATTGATGATCTCGCGGACTTCGCCCGGTGCGATCGTGCAGCTGTCCATTGGCCCCAGCACCGTATGTTCGCCATTGATCATGACGGTCATCTCACCCTCAAGAACGACATAGACTTTTTCGAACGGCGTCGCATCCGGCCCCGCCCCGCCGCCGGGCAGGAACTGGCTCAAGCCCACCCATTGGTTGGTCGGGCCGCCCGGCTCAAAGCCCTGCAGCCGTAAACCGGCGACACCGCGATGGTTGGGTGCCTCATAGGGTTTGGCGTCGGCGAAGCGTTTGACGTGCATCAGAACTTTTCCCCCTTTTCGATCCGGTAGGCCTGCTTGGGGTCGGTGATCGCCACCAGGCGAATAATGCAGCCATCGCCGCGTTCCCAGTTCCAGGGGAAGAACGCGAAGGTGCAGCGGCGGCCGGTGACGCTATCAAGATCGCCGCCGACATTCTCGATGCCGAGGATACCGGCCTTGAACAGGATCTGGTGCACCGGCTCCCAGTCGGGAAAATCTTTGGCCCAATCCTTGCCGCCCGACCACTCGAAATACTCTTTCTCCAGATGCGGCAGCAGCGGCCCATTGCGCTGCGGGCCGATGGCGGTGGCGAGCGGGTGATCGTTGGCCTGCGTATCATGGCCGACCACCTTCACCTGCTTGTCGACCATCCACTGGCCCGCGCTCGGCACGAAACCGGGGCAATAGGCGAAGTAGTCGCCATCCTCATAGACCTTGTGCCAGCCGGTGTTGAGGATCAGCACATCGTGCGGCCGGATGGCCTTTCCGCAAGCCTTCTCCAGATCGTCGGCCGTGATGCTCTCCCACTTCTTTTTCGGCATCGGCACGACAATGCCTGAACCGAAGAAATGCGGCAGCGGCACCTCGTCGATGAAGGGCGTACCCTGAACGACGTGCGCAGGCGCATCGATGTGCGTGGTCGAATGCATGGAGGTCGTGATGCGCTGGGAGAGCACGCCCGATTTCGCCATGTAGTGGATGCGTTCGATCTTCACGTCCTGGAAGTACGGCCAGTTCGGACACTGGAACCCCCAGCGATGACTGAGGTTGGTGAATTGCAACCCCATGGGATTGTCGTGGTTAGCCTGAAACTCGATGCCGCGCACCTTCACCATCGTTCCGTCTCCCTCGTCCCGCAGCGCGTTGTCGACCGCACCGTCGGTTTTTTGTGTCTTGCGATACGGTACGAATGGATTGCTCCAAGGTCAATAGCCCTGCTATTGTATCGGCATGCAATACAAAATCGAGAATGGTATCCAAGTCCTGGCGCGCGCCGCTGCCATCCTGCGCATCTGCAAGAACTCGCCTGGCGGTCTCAGTTTGGGCGCCATTGCCGCACAGGCCGGACTGCCGCGGTCCACTGTTCAACGCATCGTGTCGTCACTGGCGGCGGAGGGGCTTTTGTTGGCGGACGGCCATGCCAGTCGCATTCGGCTTGGGCCGCAGATCTTTGCGTTGGCGCAAGATATGAGCCTGGACGTGGTCGAGATCGCCCATCCGCATCTGAGGCGGCTGTCGCAAGAAACCGGCGAGACGGTCGATCTTGCCGTGCTGCGCCGGGATCATCTGGTGTTCGTGGATCAGATCGTCGGCCAGCACCGTCTGCGCGCCGTATCGGCCGTCGGCGAGCGATTCCCCCTGCATTGCACGGCCAATGGCAAGGCGGCCTTGGCGCTGCTCAATGACGACGAGATTGGGGCGCTCTGCGCTGGCGGATTGCCCCGCTTCACGCCCGCCACTCTGGTCACGCCGCGCGGGTTGCTAAAGGACATTGCGCACGTGCGCGCGTCGGGGACTGCGACCGACCGGGAGGAGCACTCGATCGGCATCAGCGCGATCGGACTGGCATTCCGGAACCGGGCCGGCACCATTTATGCCATCTCGATTCCGATGCCAACGGTCCGCTTCGAGCAGCACGCGAGCGCGTTCGCCGTATTCCTGCGGTCGGCAAGCAAGGCACTGCTCGCCGACCTCGATGCAGACGGATCCGCGAGCGGTCCTACTGCGCGTTAGCGACCTGCAGGTCGGCGACCGTGGTCTGGAATGTGTTGTTCAATTCGTTGCGCACATTGCCAAGCGCAGTGATGATGCCGATGCCGACGATGGCGGCAATCAGGGCATATTCGATCGCCGTTGCGCCGGCTTCCGAGTTAGCAAACGATTTCAAAAGAGTGGTCATTTAGTCAAGTGCCTCCACGCACGTCTCTGAAGTCTTTTTGTTTGGCCGACCGTGTCGTTCTCGCCGCCGAAACGGACATTGGCGGAGCCCGGTTAATGGCCGGTAATCGCGGCGACGCCATCCGTGCGGATGCTAACGGAACGGTTTTCGTTACGCCTAAAGAACGCCAGCGTTTTTTAGCGCCTCCGGCAAGGACCCCTTAACTGTCTGTACGCGCTTCCCGAGCTACGACGTCGCTTTACGGCCTCGGCTTGATTTCGACGCCAAAAGCCTGTCATTGCACGGCAAGCCCCAGCAGCAAGGACACTCCATGCCCAGCCCCATCATTCGCCAAGGCAATGTCACCATCGTCGGCCATCCGCTGGTGGTGCACAAACTCTCGCTGATGCGCGACAAGACCACGCCGTCGGCCGTGTTCCGCCAGCTGCTGCGCGAGATCAGCCTGTTGCTCGGCTACGAGGTTCTACGTGATCTGCCGGTCGAGTTACGCGCCATCGAAACGCCGGTCGGGCCGACCGAGGCGCCGTTCATCAAGGGCAAGAAGCTCGTCTTCGTGCCGATCTTGCGCGCGGGCATGGGGCTGGCGGATGGGTTGCTTGACCTCGTCCCCTCCGCCCGCGTCGGCCACATCGGCCTCTATCGCGATCCCAAGACGTTGCAGCCGGTGGAATATTACAACAAGCTGCCGGAGGATATTGCGGACCGCCTCGTCGTGCTGGTCGACCCCATGCTGGCGACTGGCAATTCGGTGATCAAGGCGGTGTCGATTTTGAAGGAGCGCGGCGTCAAGGACATCAAGCTGGTGTGCCTCCTGGCCGCGCCTGAGGGCGTCGCGGCGCTGAGCGGGGCGCATCCGGACATTCATATTTATACGGCGGCCGTGGACAGCCATCTCAACGAGCACGGCTATATCGTGCCGGGCCTCGGCGATGCCGGCGACCGCATGTACGGGACGAAATAGACCCTCGACAAGGCACGGCTTTCTCCTCTCCCTGCCTTTTCGCGGTGAGAGGGGAGCGCGTCTCGCAGGCGACCTTTTGGGAGCCAAGAGTCACGCGCTCGGTGAGGGGCGGCCGCCGGTTCCGGCGCCTTGTTCGCATGCGGACGGAGTCCGCTACCGCCCCACACCCCGGCCCTCTCCCCGTGAAGAACGGGGCGAGGGGGCTCGGCCCTCTGGCGGTGGAGGGTGACGTAGGGTGGCGCTGAGCCTCTCGGCGAAGCCCACCATCCTTGCGCGGTGGGCTTCGCGAAGATGCTCAGCCCCACCCTACAAGTGCCGACTGGCCTCGGCGGTCAGTGCCTCTGCGCTCGCCGAGAAATCGCTGTCAATCCAGATCTCTTCAAGATCGCTCAGTAGTCGGCCAATATCCGGCCCCGGCTGAAATCCGAGCGCCAGGAGATCGCGTCCTGCGAGCGGGAACTGCGGAACGGGCATGCGGGTTGGCAGCGATGCGAGCGCCAGCCAGTTGTGATCCGATAGCGGATCGTCCGTCTCGGCCCAATCCAACAGAAGGCGTCGCCGGTAGTCATCCGCCCCCAGCCGAAAGAGCGTGATGCGCGCCGCCCCTTCCGAAGTCGTCGCAGCCAGCCGCCTCGTATGATCTGCAGCGCGCCGCAGCACCGTTTGCTGGTCCTTTGACAGGCGCAGACGGTCAGCCAATCGCGGCACGTCCTCGATGACATGGACGGCGAGTGCCGCCAGCCGGAGCGCCGCGTCTGGAACAACGTTCAGCGCCTCTTCGATGTCGACCAGCCGGCAAAACCGAGTCATGCGCGGCGCGACGCCGAGCACATCCACCAAAAGCCCCAGTCCGAACATCTGGCCGACCACGGGGACGGCTGCCTTCGCGGTCAGCAGCCGCAGCACTTCCGATCCAACGCGCTCGGCGGACAGCTGGGCGAGCCCGGCCCGCAGTTGAACGCAGGCGCTAGCGCCCGCAGCGTCCAATTCGCCCGCGCCGTACGTGGCGTGAAAGCGGAAAAAGCGCAGGATGCGCAGATAGTCCTCGCGAATGCGTTCAGCCGGGTCGCAGATAAACCGTACACGGTGCGCCAAAACATCGCCATAGCCAGCGAGCGGATCGAATATCTCGCCGCGCGCGTCGCAATAGAGAGCGTTCATCGTGAAGTCGCGCCGGGCGGCGTCCTCGACCCAATCGTCCGTGAACGCTACGGTCGCCCGCCGGCCGTCGGTGGCGACGTCGCGGCGCAGGGTCGTGACCTCAAATGGTACGTGATTGGCGATTACCGTGATGGTGCCGTGTTCGATGCCGGTCGGGATGGCGGCAAGGCCGGCCGCCTTGGCGATGCGCTGCGTGTCGGCCGGCAGCGCCGTCGTGGCAATATCGATGTCGGTGACCGGCAGCCCCATCAGCGCGTTGCGCGCGCAGCCACCGACCACGCGCGCGGCAAAGCCCGCCGCCTCAAGGGCGCCGAGGACGCGCTGGGTCTCGGGCTTCGTCAACCAGTCCGCGTTGGCAAGGTTGGGCAGCGTCATGCCATGCTCAGCTTCTCATAGAGATTGCGGATCATGCCCGCCGTGGCGCCCCAGATGACATGGCCATCATAGGGCATGGCGTAGAAATGCCGGAGCTTGCCGCGCCACTCGCCGGACTGGCGTTGATGGTTGGCCGGGTCCATCAGAAAGGCCAGCGGCACCTCGAAGGCGGCGGCGACTTCGCCCGCGTTGATTGTCAGTGTAAACCCTTCCGACACCAGGGCGACGGCGGGCGTCACGGCAAACCCCGTGCCGGTGGTATAAAGATCGAGGTAACCAAGCGGCTCGACGAAACGGCGGGCGAGGCCGATTTCCTCCTCGGCTTCGCGCAGGGCTGCCGCCAGTGGACCGGCATCGGCCGGATCGAGTTTGCCACCGGGAAAGGCCACCTGGCCGGGGTGCGATGCCAGTGCGTCGGTGCGCTGCGTCAGCAGCACCGTGAGTCCATCCGGACGCGTCACGATCGGCACCAGCACGGCGGCTGGGATTGGGGTGCGGTGGCCCATTTCGAGCGATGCATCGGGGTTGAGGTCGTAATCACCGCGCGCGACGGCGGAGGGCGGCGCATTGTGGAGCCTGCGCGGCGCAATACGACGCAATACGACAGCATCAAGGTGCGCCACGGTCATGGCCCGGCTGCCGTTTCGCTCAATGCCGAGGCCGGCGCCATGGTAAAAAACACGCCGCCACTCCACACGCCGAATTTGTCTCCCTCGACTGTGGCCAATGCAACCAGATCGTAATAGAGCGCGCGCGTGAACAGCGCCTCCAGCCGGCCGCGCATGGTAATGTATGGTTTTGGTCCGCCGGTGCGCGGATCGGCGCCGAAGCGCAGCGGGTGATCGGGCCCGCAGGCGACCCAATCGTCGGTGTTCGAGCGCAGCTGCAACTGGAGGTCTTTGCCGCTGCCTTCGGCCGCCATTTCAACCGCCATAAAGGGCGCGTCCTCGACG
Organism: Hyphomicrobiaceae bacterium; assembly: GCA_043741375.1. Lineage (GTDB taxonomy): Bacteria > Pseudomonadota > Alphaproteobacteria > Rhizobiales > Hyphomicrobiaceae > JANYHF01. The sequence continues at coordinate 19,569 of JAYUAJ010000086.1, forward strand.
GTAACCAACACCTTCTCAACCGGCGTCACCAGATACGTCCGCCCGTCCTCGTCCTTGCGCAAAACCGAGGCAAACAGCTTCACCAGCGGCTTGCGGCCAATCGGGCTACCGGCATAAAACCACGTCCCGTCGCCCGCGATGCGCATGCCGATATCACCGCAATAGGGCGGGTTCCAGAGGTGGACAGGCGGATGCCCCGAGGCTGCGCCGGCCTGTTTCAGGACGTGCTCCAGCCCCTGCAAGGCCGCAGCGGGACCTGTTGGCGTAATGCTCATGTCGGTCCTCAGAAACCACGCCGGGAAGAAACTGCCAAGCCTAACAAACTTGTCATGTTGCAACCCCATTCGCTTCTCTATAGTCGCGCCCATGAACACCATCAGTCAAACCGACGATACTATCGTTGCCCGTGTCGAGGCGGCGGGCAAAGCCATGCAGCGCGCCAAACAGGCGGCCGCCGCGATCCTGTTCGGGCAGGAAAAGGTGATCGAGCAGACGCTCGTGACCCTGCTGGCTGGCGGCCATGCGTTGCTGATTGGTGTGCCCGGGCTGGGCAAGACGCGCCTGGTCGACGCGCTCGGCTCCATTCTTGGCGCGGATTGCAAACGCATCCAATTTACGCCCGACCTGATGCCCTCCGATATTGTCGGCTCCGAGGTGTTGGAAGAATCCCCCGGTGGCGGGCGCAGCTTCCGCTTCGTGAAAGGGCCGGTGTTTGCCCAGCTATTGATGGCGGACGAGATCAACCGCGCCAGCCCGAAGACGCAATCGGCACTGCTGCAGGCCATGCAGGAGCACCACGTCACGGTGGCTGGCGTGCGCCATGACGTGCCCGCGCCGTTCCATGTGCTGGCGACGCAGAACCCGCTGGAACAGGAGGGCACCTATCCGCTGCCCGAGGCTCAGCTCGACCGCTTTTTGCTGCAGGTCGACGTCGGTTATCCCGACCAACTGGCCGAGCGGCGTATGCTTTATGCCACCACGGGCGGCGAGGAGGCCAAGCCGCAAACGGTACTGACCCCCAACGACCTGATGCAGTTCCAGCGCTTGGTGCGCCAGATCCCGATCGGCGAGAAGGTGGTGGAAGCCATTCTCCATCTGGTGCGCTCGGCGCGTCCCGGCGAGGGAGCAGCCAAGGATGTCGATAAGCATGTCGCCTGGGGTCCCGGCCCGCGTGCCAGCCAGGCGCTCAGCCTCGCCGTGCGCGCCCGCGCGCTGATGGACGGCCGCTTCGCCCCGTCGCTGGATGACGTCGCCGCCCTCGCCGAGCCTGCCCTCAAACACCGCATGGCGCTGTCCTACGCCGCCCGGGCCGAGGGCGTGACGCTGCCCGATCTGATCGCCCGCCTCTCCGCACATCTGGGGTAGTTCCGCTTTGGCCAACCCGCAAACCGCGCCCGGCAACGCCGCGTCCGTGATGCGCGGGCTGACGGCGGATGCGCAAGCACTGGCAGACCGGCTGCCGGCGTTGCGGCTGGAGGCCAAGCGCATCGCTCAAACCGTGGTGTTCGGCGTACACGGGCGGCGGCGTGCGGGCCCGGGCGATAGTTTTTGGCAATTCCGGCAGTACGAGACCAGCGACAGCCATACGCTGATCGATTGGCGCCGTTCGGCCAATTCCAACCGGTTGTTCGTGCGCCAGAAGGAATGGGAGGCGGCTCATACCGTCTGGCTGTGGGCGGATCTGACGCCATCGATGGATTTCGCCAGCCATCTCTCCGGCACGACCAAGCGCGACCGCGCGCTGGTGCTGTTGTTCGCGGCAGCCGATCTTCTGGTGCAGGGCGGCGAGCGCGTCGGACTGATCGGCCTAGTGCCGCCAACCGCGGCCCGCAACACCACCGAGCGCATGACCGAGGCGCTGATTGCCGATCTCTCCCATGCGGGCCCAACGGCACATCGGCTGGCGGGGGCAAAACTCTCGCGCCAGGCCGATTGCATCCTGATCGGTGATTTTCTCGATCCGGTCGAGGGGCTTGCGAGCGAGTTCAACCAGCTCGCAGCTCAGGGCGTACGCGGTCATCTGGTGCAGGTGCTGGACCCGGCCGAAGAGACGCTGGCTTATTCGGGCCGCATCGAGTTCAGCGATCCCGAAGGCGGCGGCAAGTGGCTCGCCCCGCGCGCCGAGCAGTTGGCCGAACGCTATCGGGGCAGGCTGGCCCAACACCGCGCGGCGCTGGATGAGGTGCTGGCAAAACTGCAGTGGAGCCGGCTGTTGCATCATACCGATCGGCCCCCCGGCGAGGCGCTTCTGGCGCTGCACGCCCGGTTGAGCGGGGAGGCCATGCGATGAACCTTTCCTTCGCGTTCCCTTGGCTGTTGCTTGGCGTTGCGACGCTCCCGGCCATCTGGTGGCTGATGCGCAACATGCCGCCGCAACCGCAGCGGATTTCGTTTCCGGCAACGCGCATTCTAAAAGGCATCGAGGGCCGCGAGGAAACGCCCGATCACACGCCCTGGTGGCTGCTGCTATTGCGCATGCTGGCCGCGGCCATGCTTATCTTCGCCTTCGCAGAGCCCATCCTGGATCAGCCCAAGGCCGTTGTCGGCGCGCGCGGCCCACTTGTACTCGCCATCGACAACACCTGGGCTGCCGCCGCCCACTGGGACCAGCGGACCGCACAGGCCGAGCGGCTCATCGTCGAGGCAGATCGTGACGGCCTGGCGGTGCTGATTGCGCCGACCGTGCGCGATAGTCGCGCCGCCGCGCCGCAACTGAAGACGGCGGCCGAGGCCAAAACCGCGCTGGCCGCGTTGCAACCCGCGCCCCTGGCTGGGCAGCGGATGGAAGCCGCGACCGCCATTGAAAAAGCGATCGTCGGAAAGGCCGATCCCAATATTTTCTGGCTGACCGATGGGGTCGCTGGCGCCGATGCGGCAGCGTTCGCCACAAAACTGAAATCGCTGGCCGGCGTTGCTGGCGCCGTCTCGGCGCTCTCGCCTGATGCCAAGGGTGAAGCGCTGGCGCTGGGCAGCCAGCTTGGGACCGGGGGGGCACTGGAATTCCGCGTGCTGCGCACCGGCGGGGCGCCACGCACCGTTACCGTCGAGGCGCTCTCGGCTGCCAACCAGGCGCTCAGCGAAGCGCAGCTGACGCTCAGCCAGGATGCCGGCAGCGTCGCGCAACGGCTGGAGATCCCGCTCGAATTGCGCAACCAGATCGCGCGGCTGAGCATCCGGGGCGAGCGCTCGGCCGGCGCGGTGCAGCTGCTGGACTCAGGCTCGCGTTGGAACCGCATCGGCCTGGTGACCGGCGCCTCGCGCGAATCCGCGCAACCGCTGTTGGGCCAACTCTATTACGTCGAGCGCGCGCTGAAGCCGTTCGCCGAACTCGCCACCACTGACGAGAACGACAGTGCCACCGCCATCACAAAACTCGCTGCCGGCAACAGTTCCGTGCTGGTGCTGGCCGACGTCGGCAAGATCGCCGGCCCGGCGCGCGAAGCCGTCGAAAAATTCCTCGGCCGGGGCGGCATCGTCATCCGCTTTGCCGGACCGCGCCTTGAGGAAGGTGGCGACGATCTGCTGCCGGTCGATCTGCGCGCGGGCGGGCGCCAGTTGGGCGGCGCTCTGTCGTGGAGCACGCCGCAACCGCTGGCCGCGTTCGAGAACGATTCACCCTTCTTCGGCTTGAAACTCTCCGAGGACGTCAAGATTTCGCGTCAAGTTCTGGCCGATCCTGCGCTATTGTCTGACCGCACCCGCATCTGGGCGCGCCTGGCCGATGGCACGCCGCTGGTGACCGCGCAAAAATCGGGCAAAGGATGGATCGTGCTCTACCACGTCACCGCCAATTCCGATTGGTCGAACCTGCCATTGTCGGGGCTGTTTGTGGACATGCTGAGACGCATCACGCGGTTGACCGGACTGGCGGAGCTGGAACGCGGCGACAAGCAATCTGCGCAGCGCACCGCCAGTGTTGGCTCGTTGCAGGCGACGCTCACGCTCGATGGCTTCGGGGCGCTCGGCCCGCCGCCGCCCTCGACCGAGCCGCTGGCAGCGGGCGCCGCCGCATCCTTCGCCCCAGATGCAACGCACCCGCCGGGCCTCTACGGCGGCGAGGGGGCGGTGCGGGCGCTGAACATCGTCAACGCACAGACCGAGCTGAAACCCATTTCGGGACTGCCTGCCGGTGTTACGCAGGCGGCCTACCAGGGCGCGCAGGCCTGGCCGCTCAAACCTTCGGCTCTGGCGCTCGCCCTGGCGCTGTTGCTGGCCGACATGCTGGCCGTTCTCTTTATCCAGTCGGGCGGACTGCCCTGGCGCAAGGCGGGGCGCGCTGCCACCGCAGCCCTCGCGCTGGCGCTTGGCACACTGCTGATGCTGCCGGGTCAACCCGCCCGCGCCGCCGACAAGCTGGCCGACGAGTTCGCCCTGAAGTCCTCCGCAGTCACACGTCTCGCCTATGTCATGACCGGCGATGCCGCCATCGACGAGACGAGCCGGCGCGGCCTGGCCAGCCTTTCGGGCATCCTGCAGCAGCGCACCGCCGTCGAACCCGGCGATCCCATCGGGGTCGAGGTCGACAAGGACGAACTGGTGTTCTTCCAGATCCTCTATTGGCCCGTGACCAAGGATGCCAAGGAACTCAGCGAGTCCACCCGCGCCCGCGTAGACGCCTTCATGAAGGGCGGGGGCATGGTGGTGTTCGACACGCTCGATGAAGGCGACGGGGTGCCGGGCCTGGACGCACGCGCCGGTAGCGCCGCGTTCCAGCGGCTGGCCGCTCATCTGGACATTCCCCGCCTGGAACCGGTGCCGCCCGGCCACGTGATGACAAAGTCGTTCTACCTCCTGAAGAGTTTTCCCGGCCGCACCGATGGTGGCTCGCTGTGGGTTGAGGCCAACGCCGGCAGTGACCCCGCTAATCCCGATGCCGCCGCCGCCGCGCTGGAGGCGCGCCAGGCCGATGGCGTGAGTTCGGTGATCGTGACCGGCAACGATCTTGCCGGTGCCTGGGCCGCCGACGACAACGGCCAGGGGCTCAATCCGGTGGTGCCGGGCGGCGAGGAGCAACGCGAGTTCGCCTACCGGGTGGGCGTGAACATCGTCATGTACGCGCTGACGGGCAACTACAAGGCGGATCAGGTTCACGTACCGGCAATCCTTGAGCGGCTGGGGCAGTGATGCCAGCGGACTGGGTGTCAGGCATAGGTGCCTGACACCGCACCACCACTATGAAAGGACCCCATGGGCTGGACGATTGAATTTGCGCCGTTGATCCCCTGGCAGCTGCTTGGCGCTGGGGCGATGTTGGCATTGCTGCTGGCGGGCCTGCTTGCGTTCCGGCGCAGCCGTGGCCTTGCCCTGCGCGCCCTGGCGACGGCCGCCGTGTTGGGCGCCCTCGCCAACCCGACGCTGCGCCAGGAACAACGCCAGGGGCTCAGCAATATCGCGCTGATCGTCACCGATAAAAGCCAGAGCCAGACCATCGCTAACCGTCCAGAGCGCGCCGCTGCGATCCGGTCGGCGCTCGATGCCCAGCTGGCCCGTATTCCAAATCTGGATATCCGCTATGTCGATGCGGGGCTCGCCAAGGATGGCGGCGATCACGGCACGGAGTTGTTCGGCGATCTCTCGCGCGCGCTGACAGACATCCCCACCGACCGCCTGGCCGGCGTGGTCGCCATCACCGATGGCCAGATCGAGGACGTCCCAAAGGCCGCGGCGGCACTCGGTTTCGACGCGCCCGTACATGCCATCCTGACCGGGGCGGAAGGCGAATTCGACCGCCGCATCGAAGTCCTAAAGGCGCCCCGTTACGGTCTCGTCGGCAGCGAGGCCACTGCCGAGATCACCGTGCGTTCGACCGGCACCAACGAGGCTGCCAACGCTCCGGCGCACATTGCCATCAAGCGCGAAGGTCAGCCGGATCTTGACGTGGTGGCCGCCATCGGCGAGACCGTGCGCGTGCCGATGAGCTTTCCGCACGCTGGCACCAATATCTCTGAGGTCGAACTTGCCGCCGTTCCCGGTGAGATCAGCGACGCCAACAACCATGTGGTGTTGCCGGCCGAAGGCGTGCGGCAGAACTTGAAGGTTCTGCTGGTCTCGGGAGAGCCACATCCTGGCGAACGCACTTGGCGTAATTTGTTGAAATCCGACGCCTCGGTCGATCTCATCCATTTCACCATTTTGCGCCCGCCGCAGAAGCTGGATGGCACACCCATAAACGAGCTGTCGTTGATCACCTTCCCGACCCGGGAATTGTTCAGCGAAAAGATCGACGAATTCGATCTGATCATATTTGACCGCTACGCCAGCCACGGCATTCTGCCCTCGATCTACATCGACAACATCGCCCGCTATGTCGAGAACAAGGGCGGCGCCGTGCTGGTGGCCGCGGGCGACGATTATGCGACGCAGGCGTCGCTCTATTACACGCCGCTGGCCGCTGTGCTGCCGGCCGAACCGACCGGGGCGGTGACGCAGGCACCCTACAAGCCGGCCATGACCACGCTCGGCCTCAAGCATCCGGTCACTGCCGGACTTCCCGGCCTTGGTCCAAAGGGCGAGGGCAATTGGGGACGCTGGTTCCGCACCGTCGATGTCGGCACCACCTCGGGAAGCACCGTCATGAGCGGTGCCGACGGCCGGCCACTATTGATCCTGGACAAGCGCGGCAATGGCCGCGTGGCGCTGATGCTGTCGGACCAGGCTTGGCTGTGGGCGCGCGGCTATGAGGGCGGCGGACCGTATGAGCCATTGCTGCGCCGGCTCGCGCACTGGCTGATGAAAGAGCCCGATCTTGAGGAAGAGCACCTCAGCGCTGCCATGGCCGATGGCAAACTCACCGTTACGCGCCGCTCGATGGGCGACAAGGTGCCGGCCGCGGTGGTGACCGCACCGTCCGGCGCCAAGTCCAATCTCGACCTTTTCCCTGCCACTGCCGAGCCCGGTATCTGGCGCGGGACGGCGGATGGGGTCGAGAGCGGGTTCTATAAAATCGCCGACGGTCAACTCGCTGCGGTTGCCTTGTCGGGCACATTGAACGCCCGCGAAATGTCAGAGCTTACCACCACTGCCACCAAGCTCAGTCCGCTCGCCGAGGCGTCCGGTGGCGGCATGTTTTGGAGTGCTGTCCGGCCCGGATCAGCGCCGGGCAATCCGCAAATGCCACGCGTCACTATGCTCAGCGGGGCGCGGGTCTTGCATGGCTCGGATTGGCTCGGACTGAAAGATCGCGATGCGCACATTGTGACGGGCGTACAGTCGCTGCCGGTCGCCACAGGACTGTGGGCGCTGGCCGCGTTGCTGGGATTGTTGACGCTGGCTTGGTGGCGCGAGGGGCGATAGTTGGTCTAAGGTCACTTTGAGAGCCACGCTTCAAGGAGACCTGGAATGGCCATCGAAGGACGCAGCGACGCTGCCAACAGGCGCATCCGCCTCGGCATGGTGGGCGGGGGACAGGGGGCCTTCATCGGCGCGGTGCACCGGCTCGCTGCGCGCATGGACGATCAGTATGAGTTCGTTGCGGGTGCGCTGGCTTCGACGCCGGAAAAGGCCAAGGCGTCGGGCGAAGACTTGGGCCTCGCCGCGGACCGCATCTATAAAGACTATCAGTCCATGGCCGCAGCCGAGTCCAAGCGCTCCGATGGCATCGAAGTCGTGTCCATCGTCACGCCCAACCATGTGCACTTTCCGGCGGCAAAGGCGTTTCTCGACGCCGGCATCAACGTCATCTGCGACAAGCCGCTAACCACCACCGTCGCCGAGGCCGAGGAACTGGCGCGGATCGTCAAGGCCACAGGCCTGGTCTTCGCCGTCACCTATAATTACTCTGGCTACCCTATGATCCGCCAGGCGCGCGAGATGGTGAAGGCCGGCGATCTCGGCGAACTTCGCCTCGTTCACGGCGAATACCCGCAGGATTGGCTGACCACGCCGTTGGAACAGACCGGCCAGAAACAGGCCGATTGGCGCACCGATCCCGCGCGCTCAGGCGCTGGCGGCTGCGTCGGCGATATCGGGACGCACACATACCAACTCGCCTGCTACGTCTCGGGACTGGAGTTGGACAGCCTGCTTGCCGACCTCACCAGCTTCGTCCCCGGCCGAAAGCTCGACGACGACAGCAATGTCATGCTGCGCTTCAAAGGTGGCGCCAAGGGTCACATCTGGACCAGCCAGGTCGCGCCGGGCAATGAGAACGGCCTCAAATTGCGCGTGTACGGCACCAAGGGCGGCCTGGAATGGACGCAAGCCGATCCAAACTATCTCTGGTTCACGCCTTACGGAGAACCCAAGCGCCTCATCACCCGCGGCGGTTCCGGCGCGGGCGCAGCGGCGGGGCGCGTAACCCGCGTACCGCCCGGCCACCCCGAAGGTTACCTCGAAGGTTTTGCGAACATCTACACCGAAGTGGCCCGCGCCATCCGCGCCCGCCGCGAGGGAAAACCGGAGGACAAGAACGTGGTGTTCCCCAGCGTGCATGACGGCCTCAAGGGCATGAAGTTCGTCGAGGCTTGCGTAAAGTCGTCGGCTGCCGGCGGGACGTGGGTAAAGGTGTAGCATGGCCCACAAACGCGTCCGAAAATTCAACACCAAGGACACCTACCCCGAGCAAAAGCTCGACAACGATCTCTGCCAGGCCGTGGTGGCGCGCGGTTCGATGGTGTTCGTGCGCGGGCAGGTGGCGCAGGATCTCGACAGCCGCAAATCCCTGCACGCAGGCGACGCCACTTTGCAGACGCGCAGGGCCATGGAGAACATCAAGCTGCTGCTGGAAGAGTCCGGCGCCCAAATGGAGCACGTCTGCCGCACCGTGGTCTATCTCACCGACATCCGCTACCGCGAGAGCGTCTACCGCGAGATGGGCTCGTTCCTGAAGGGCGTCTTCCCGGTCTCGACCGGACTGGTGGTAACGGCGTTGGCCCGGCCGGAATGGATCGTCGAGATCGAGGTGACAGCGGTGATTCCGGATGGCGCTGGATGAGGGGGCACAATTGTCATCCCGGATGCACTGCAGCATTCTTCATGGTGCAGTG